>CAILQO010000224.1 GCA_903836285.1 uncultured Chloroflexota bacterium | reverse complement strand
GACGGCCCACGAGATGCCGGCGGCGACGGCGTCGGTGGTGCCGCTGCCGTCGTCGGCGAGGACCTTCACCGGGATGATCGAGACCGGTCGGTTCCCGGCGACGCCGGCGACGCCGATCGCGGTGTCGGTGGCGGCGGCGATGATCCCGGCGACGTGCGTGCCGTGGCCATCACCATCCGTCGGGATTGAGAGCGCGTTCGTGGGCGCGTACGCGAGGCACGTCCCGCTGTCGCAGCGGCCCCACGTGGCGTTCGGCGCGAGGCGTGACACAAGGTCTGGGTGATCGACCTGGACGCCGGTATCGACGACGGCAACGTTGATCGCGGTGCCAGCATTGACGGTGGCGGCGCGTGGCCATGCCGTCGCGGCCCCGCCGGCGGCCATGCCCCATTGGCGCGAGTAGTACGGGTCGGTCGGCGTGGTGATCGAGTTCGTGGCGATCGGGGCGCCGGCGGTGGCGGGTGCCGTGGCATCGCCATGCTTGCGCACTGGCGTCGCGCGTTCGGCCCACTGCAGGTCGCCACGCTGCTTGAGGGCGGCGAGGACGGCATCGACCTTGTCGGCCGGCACGTCGATGGCGCGCATGTCGACGTCGGACAGATGCGGCGTCACTTGGCGTGACGAAGACGCCCCGGCGGCCGACTCGGGCGAGATGCCCCGTGCGGCGAGCCAACCGGCGGCACGCACGACCGTGTTCGGGTGCATCCGGTAGACGACCCGGACGGTTGGGCCGGCGGCAGCGGATGGGGCGGCGGCGGCCTCGGGGATGCCTCGGGAGGCAATTCCGGCGATGACCATGGCCCCAGTCGCCAGGGCGGTGAAGATTCGTCGGACGTTCGGGTCCACGCTGGGCAACGTAACAAGTGGCTCATCGTTCCGACGTGACGCGCATCACGTTCGCGAGAACTCGCCTGCGGCGCGCCGGGTGCCGGCAGGTCGTGGGCTTGGTCCGCGGTGTTACCGTGCCCGCCGGGAGGATCCTTGCCGAATGACCGTGCCCGAGTCACCGCGCCGCGTCATCGTTGTCAGCGACGCCTGGGAGGCGACGTGGCCCCTCGTGGCCGAGTCACTGCACGCCACGTGGTCGGGGACGGGACCGGTCGCCGTGGTTCGTGCGGACGCCCAGTCGTGGGCGACGGTCGGCGAGGTGGTGCGCACGGCCGGGTTCGACACGTCGCAGGTGGTGCACGTGGCGTCGCTGGGTGTCCCCATGGCGCCGGGTGACCTCGAGTACCTGCCGTCGTTGCGCGAGGTCGCGCTGTCGCCGCGGTCGGGGTACGGGTCCGGCCTGACCGAGGAGCTGAAGGCGGTGTTCGCCGCTGAAGGCATCCGCCACCACGCGCACGTGGCCGAAGGGTTCTGGGGGCAGTCGGTCGCCGAGTACGCCCTAGCCCTGACGTTGTGTGGCTTGCGCCGGATCCCGCAGCTTCACCAAGCGATGCAGCTCGACATGCGCGTGTGGGACTACGCGCCAGACGGTGGTGATCGTGCCTACGCGCACCGTGGGGCGCAGTTCGGCGACGACGATCGCTTTGCCAGTGGGACGGTGGCGGGGAAGCGCGTGCGGATTGTCGGCGCGGGGAATATCGCAAGTCGGTACGCGTCGTTCTGCGCGGCGCTTGGGGCGGACGTGGCGGCGTACGACCCGTTTGCCGCCGAACCGGCCTTCCACCGGGCGGGTGCGCGTCGCGAGTGGTACCTCGACCGCCTCGTCGCCGATGCCGAGATTTTTGCGCCGCTGGTTCCGCTGATGCCGGCGACGCGCGGCCTCGTGACAGCGGCGCACATCGACGCGTTACCCCACGGGTGTCTGATCATCTGGGCGACACGTGCCGGGGTGACCGATACGGCGGCGGTGCGTCGTCGCGTGCTTGCCGACGAGGTATCGCTGGCCGCGGACGTCTTCGATGTGGAACCGGTGCCGGCGGGTGACCCGTTGCTTGGCCGGCCGAACGTCGTGCATACGCCCCACAACGCCGGCCGGACGCGCCACGCGAACGCCGAGTGGGCACGGCAACTCGCGGCGCAGTTTGCCGACGTGTAAGGCGGGGAGGCGAGGAGTTCGTTGCTTGTAGGCCCCCTCCCCCGCTCCACGGTCGCGGGAGAGGGGGGTGCGGCCTACCTCGGCACGGCGTTCGCGGCGGTGGTGATCGATTCCACGGCAACCGCGAAGAACAACCCCACAATCTCTTGGCCGGATGCGTTCACCGTTGCCATCGTGTTCATGCCGACGACCTCCCCGCGTAGGGAAAGCAACGGCCCGCCGCTATTGCCGGGGTTCAGGGGGGCGTCGGTCTGCACGTAGGTCCCGCCTTGGATCGTCCGGTGCGCCGAGTACACCCCCCGGGTGATTGATGGGCCGCCCCGAAGGTCGAGGGCGTAGCCAATGGCGATCAAGCCGTCGCCGGGGCGTAACGCCTTGGAGTTGCCGGCCTTGGCTACTGGTAACTTGCTGCCGGTCAGGCGGATCAGGGCGATGTCCTGACGCGCGTCTCGGGCGACGACGCGCCCCTCGAAGGTGCGCCCATCTTGCGCGCGCACCTCCACCTTGGCGGCGGTGCCGACCACGTGGGCGTTCGTGGCAACCAAGTCGTCGCGCACCACGAAGCCGGTGCCGGCGGCGGTCGACGTCCCCACGTGCACGACCGAGGGCATCACCTTGGCGACGGCGTCGCGTTCGCTCAGGATCATCCCGTCACTGGCGACGGCGGCGGCGGTGGCCTGCGCGCGTGCGACGGCGGCGGTTGTCGTCGCCTTCGGCAAGACCTCGTCGAGGAACGCACGTGCCTCCGGGTAGTCGGGCCATCGGGCCTGCGCTTGCTTGGCAAGCTCGATTGCCTCGCCGAGCTTGCCCTCCTCCACGCGGTATGTCGCCGACCCGAGGAGGGCGACCGCCTCCTGGCGCGCCTGGTCAGAGACGGGCGTTGGCGTGATGCGCGGCGACGCCGTCGCCTCCGGTGGGGCCTCGCCGCGCAGGCGCGCCGCCGAGAGGTTGCCGGCCCACAACACCAAGCCAAGGACGACCGCCACCACCGTGAAGGTCGTGATGCGCCCACGCCGGATCGCATCAGCGTCGGCATAGCGGTCTGAGGCGGTAGCGATGCGCGGACTCCCCATGCCAAGGCCGTCCGCGCGGTAGCCGCGCGTGTTTGCGGGCACGACCGCCTCGCGCGGTGGCACGGGGGTAGGGGTCGTCGCTGGGTCGGTGGCCGCACGCGAAGCGTCGCGGGTGGCGACCGAGGTCGTGCGCCCGCATCGCGTGCAGAAGCGCGCGTCCCGTTCGAGGCTGGACCCGCACGCGACGCAGTACATGTCAGCACCAGATTGTTGCACGCCCCCGTTGTCCGGGAAGTGCCCCCGTCGCTACCGGCCTGCCGGGGGCGGGGCCATCGGATCCCAGATCATGCCCTCAAGGCGCGCGACCGTGTCGTCGATAGTTGGCAGGGATCCGAGTGCCTCGCGGAAGGCCCACATGCCTCGAGCCGCCACAGCGGCGTCGAAGGCGTCGTCGGACCTGCACGCCGTATCGCGGAAGCGTGCCGGCAGGTTGGGCCACTCGTCGGTAAGCCACGCCGCGCGTGCCGTGGGGTCGGACTTCACCACGGGGCCGGTGAAGTGGCGCGGGTAGATCTCGACGACGACCGGCCAGGTGGGCGCATCGAATGGCCAGATGGCGAAGCCCGCCGCCCGTAGGTCGGCAAGTACCGGCATGCCCCGGATCGACCCGGTGCCGACGGCCCCTGCCCCGCCAACCTGGAAGACCGACTTGGGCGCCGTCGATCCGATGCGCCGCGCCGCGGCATCGGTGGCGCGCATCCCGTTGGCCGGGTTCGTATGTGGTCGACGCCGCCCGGGGCGCCCCCAGAAGGGTGGGTCGCAGTCGCGAAGCCACACTTCCCCCGAGGTGCGTGCAACCGCCCACACGTCTGGGCCAGCAACGCACCCGTGACTCCGTGCAAACCATGCGGGCAGGCCGAACGCGAAGTCGAGGCCGACCGCCACCCGCGGCCCAACCTCATCAGTGATCGCGCGAAGGATCGCAGGCACGTCGGTGCGTCGGTGCCCGTCGTCGAGGCGTACAAGCTCGCCATCGATGACGACGGCGACCCAGACATGGCGCCGTTCGGCGGTGATCGAACCCGACCAGTCGATGGCGACGATGGCCCGCGGCGATACGGCGGTCATCGCACGGTGAGCAGCGGGAAGCAGGGCGCACTGTCGCCGCCCGCTTCCGCCGATCGGGCTAGACTTGGGTGATGGACGGGGGACGCCGGTACGCCATCGCACGCGTGGACGCCGACGGTCCCATGCGGTCCGGGGCCTCGACGTGCCCCCATGCGCGCGGTCAGGCACCCGTCGAGCCGATGACGTACGGCGTCCTGGACATCCATGCCTGGATGGTGGCACGCGTCATCTTGATGTGCCAGCACCTTGGCGACCGGGCGACGCCGGTGGTGGCATGGTGTGCCAGTCGCGACGAGGTCCGTGGCATCCAGGTGTGCGCGGAGGTCACGATGGAATCGGTCGACGCGGCGCGAGGCGTCGGCGCGACGCTGATCGTGGCGTCGAGGTCGGTCTTCGGCACTGGCGTTGACCCATCCGTGGCCGGATTGCTCACGGACGTTCGGTGGGCGGCGACGTTTGCGCGTCACGGGTTGTCGTGCATTGATGCCCCTGCGCTGTTCACGGACCCAGCGTGCGGCGACGTGCGCGCCTCGCCGGTCGTGGTCGCCGCTGCCCTGTCACAGGCGTTCCCCGAAGTGCCCGTCCATGCCTGCCCGGGCGGGTGACGGGGGCGCTTCGCCTAGCCGGACGCCGGCAACGGCGTGACGTCGAGCGGGGCGGTCGCGGCGAGGGCGCGTGCCGTCCGAAGGGCGTGTGCGACGGTCGGGGTGGCCGTGGCGGAGGCGATGTCGGCAAGCCACTGTGCGGCGTGGTGCTGATCGACTTGGCTCGGTTGACGCCCGATGGATGCCAATAGCGTGTGCCCGGCGGTCAGGAGGCGTGACGCCTCGGCCCGACTTGTGTTGGTGTGGATGGATTGACCGGCATGTTCGGCGATCACGAGTCCTGCCATGCCGATGAGCGCCCCGGCGACGTTCGGCACCCGACCTTGGGTGATCGATCGGCGGAGTGCATCAACGTAAAGGTGGCGTGCCCGCGCGAGGTCGCCGAGGGCAGTGGCGACGTGGCCAAGGGTGATGAGGTTACGCGCCACACCTCGCGGTTGGCCAAGATCATTCATGAGGGCGATGCTGCGTTCGGCGGCGTCATAGGCGGCGTCAAAATGGTCTTCGAGGTACTCAATTTCTGCGAGGACACCCACGGCGTACATCATGCCGGTGGCACTGCCGTGCAGTTCGAGGTCGCGGATCGCCCCCTCGACCAGCCGACGGGCGTCAGTGACGTCGCCTGTCGCCATCGCGACCTGCCCCTCAGTGGGTTGGACGAGGCCCAAGCCGATCACATGGTCGTGCCGTTCGAAGACGTTTCGGGCGGCGTCGAGCCATTCCCACGCGCCGTCGGTGTTGTGCCGGTCGTAGGCAAGCATCCCCAGGTGCCAGAGCGAGACGCCATGCCGGTAGAAGTCACCGGATTCGGCGGCAATACGACCGCAGTCCTGCCATCGTTGGGATGCCTCTTGATCGGAGCCGCGGGCGCGAGCCAGGACACCAAGGTAGTGGAGGGCGTCACGTTCGGCGTGCAATGCCCCGGATTCACGGGCGACAGCCAAGCCCTGGGTCAGGTACGGGTGTGCCCGCACGTCCTCGCCGTTGAGGGCGCACAGGTGGCCGGCCATGACGAGCGCCCTGGCCCGGAGGTTGCCCGGGAGCATCTCGCCGGCGGCGGCAAGCGTTCGCTCAAGCCACGTAAACCCCTCAAGGCGATAGCCCTGCAACCACCAGAAGAACTCCAGGTTGGCGACGAGTTCCAGGGCAGGCAGCGGATGGCCCGAATCGAGGTAGTGGGTAAGCGCGGCACGCGTGTTCGGCAAGTCCAGGTCAATCTCCTGGATTAACCGGTTCGAGACTCCCCCCCGCATGTTCGGGGCGTGGCGTCGTCCTTGGCGGGCGAAGTGCTCAGCGTGCCGGGAACGCACCGCGTCGATCGTACGGTCGTTCTCCAACATCTCCAACCCGTACGCCCGCACCGCCTCGAGCAGCCCGTAGCGTGTCGAACCATCTGGCAGGCCATGGCGCCGCACCAAGTTGTGGAGGACGAGCGACTCAAGCCGGTTGAGCACGGCAAGCGCCTCAGGCGTTCCTGGGTCGACGTCATCGGTGCCCAACGCAACGCTCAGGATCGCGGGGAGCGACGCCCCGCCGACGAAAGCCGACAGGATGCCGAGCGTGCGGGCCTCGTCGTCGCTCAGGAGGCCCCTGCTCCACGAGATGGCGCTGTGCAGGGTCTGGTGGCGCGTCGGGGCGTTGCGTGGGCCGGTCGCGACGGTCTGCAAACTCCCGGTCTCACGGAGGCGGGCGAGGATCGCAGGGGCGGTGAGCGTGGCAAGGCGCGCCGCTGCCAATTCGATCGAAAGGGGCAGGCCGTCGAGGAGGCGGCAGATGTTGACCGTTGCGTCAAGATCGACTTGGGTCCGGGGGAATGCGGGGTCGATGGCGCGAGCACGGTCGATGAACAGGTCGACGGCCGGATTCGCCTGCAGGGGTGAGAGGTCGCCATCTGGTGCGTTGGTCGCGGGCAGCGGCAGCGGGTCCAGGGTGAACCGCTGCTCACCGCTCACGCCGAGCGGCGCGCGACTGGTCGCAAGGACCCAGAGGCTTGGCACGCCGGTAACGAGGCGCGCCACTTGGGCGCCGGCTCGGAGGACATGCTCGAAGTTGTCGAGGACGAGGAGGGTGCGCCGGCCACCAAGGGTGGCGCCGAGTCGGCGCTCGAGTTCGAGGGGCGAGACGTCGTAGATGTCGAATGCGCGACCGATGGCAGGGAGGACGAGGGATTCGTGGTCAAGGTCGGCCAGGCTGATCACCGCGGTGCCGCCGCTGAATGACGTGGCCACCTGACCGGCGATTTCGAGGGCGAGGCGCGTCTTCCCGGCGCCGGGTGCCCCGAGGATCGTGACCATGCGCGACATCGACGCAAGGCGGGTGACGTCGGCAATCTCCCGTTCGCGACCGATGAAACGGGTGACGGCACCGGTCCGCAGCTCCGGGCTCACCGAAAGGATCGCCTCCGGGCGCGGGCTTGCCGGGGCGTGGTCGCCGGGCGCGCGGACCGAGGTGTCCCACGACCGGCGCAGGAAGTCTGAGACCATGGTCGACCCGTCGGCCTGCAACCGGAAGTACTCGCTGCGCCCGATGTTGAGGGCAGCCATGATGTCCGGGATGTCCTGGTGCTCGATGAAGCGCAGGCGCATGACCTTGGCACGTCGGACGGCACGCTCGACCTGTTGGCGCACGGTGGTGGTCGTACGGCCGTTCTGCACTGTGCGACCTGGGAGAGGCGGTGTGACTGTGGCCCTGTCCGCCATCTGCCCATTTGTGGATGCCATCGGGTCTGATGTGCCGTGTCCGTCGTACGTGTCGTTCACGGGAGCGTTGCCGAACGCCGCGAGGTCCCCCGGTAGGCTGCGGTTTGCGAGACCGTTCTCTCCACCAGACATACTCGCCTCGTGTGCACCGACCCGAGGGCGACGCCGGACGGTTGATGGTTCGAGCGTGCGGATGGCGGCCCATACCCGTTCGGCGAGCGACTCGCCGAGGTACCTAGGCGAGAACGATGCCTCGGTGGAGAGGCGGCCGCTACGGCTGCTGCGTCGGGATTGGTTCTGGCGCGCGCGGGCGGCGTGGACCGCCAGTGGGTGCGAGGCAAGCCACGCGATGTCATGCAACTGCACCAGGATCTGACGGATTGCCTTGGCGAACTCGTCGCGATCAGCAATCAACGCGTCGGCGCTCAATGTTGGGTAGGCGGGAGCCTCGTCACGTCGACGTGACGCGCGTCGCGCGAGGTTCGCCGACGTTCCTTCGGGCGTGGGCGGTTCGGTGGCAAGGGTGGTGCCAGTCATGCGCGCGGGCCCTTCGCATCGGGGCGCCTCGTCGCGCCTCGAGTATCCGTCCCCCCACGACCCTCCCCACCAAGCAAATCGCAAGGCGGTGGCACGCCTTGCACCGGCGCGTTCACCCCTTTGCCATGAACCCGGGGCCGACTCACCTGATCGGAGGGCGCCGACCCAACGGTGCCTCAGGGCACCCTCAGTCTATTTGCTTGAACTCGCCGGTGCAAGTGCGGTGTCGTACCTGCAAGACCATCTACGGTTGACGTGCGTAGACGTGCAGGGATGACTCAGGCGAAACGTAGCCGTCGCGCACGTCGGCTGCCACGTGGGCCGGGTCGCGGTCGCGCGGGTCGCCGATGCCGCCGCCACCGGGCAGGTCCATGATGATGTCGGTGCCGGGCGAAACGAAGGTTGTGGCCTTGGGGTGTGGGCGTCGGACCGCCGCCGTGTCTGAGGTATTGGTGCCCGGGCGCAGGGAAAAGTCGCCGAGGCCGCCGGCATGCCCGCCGTCGCGCCCGGGGGCCGCCACGCGCGTGCGATCGAAGAACGGTGCGAAGCGGAGGTCGCCTTCGACGGCGCGGTCGTCGGCCCGCACAACCAAGCGGTGGCCAAGGCCCCCGCGCCACCTCCCCGGCCCACCAGAGTCGGTGCGCAAGCTACGTTCCATAACGAGGAGCGGAGACCGTGCCTCGACGATCTCGGCCGGCACGCCGCGCACGCCGGAGGGGAAGGCGGTACTGGACAGGCCATCTTTGGTCGGGCGCGCGCCGGTCCCGCCGCTATTGAAGAACAGCATCGAGAAGGGGCGCCGCGGTGCTTCGTCGGTGGCACGTGTGGTGCCGGTGAAGCCGGTGATCCACAGGCTTGACGAACCGTCGGCGATGACGCGATCGGGGATCGCTTGGGCAAGGGCGCCGTGCACCACCGCCGGTAACCACTGACCGACGATATGTCGCCCGGCGACCGGCGCGGGTGGTTGGCAGTTCAGGATCGACCCTAGTGGTGCCGTGATGGTGACGGGGCGGAAGCTGCCCTCGTTGTTTGGCACGTCTGGGGCGAGGGCGCACTTGATGCCGAAGGTGGTGTACGCCTCGGTGTAGTTCATCACCACGTTGATGCCGCGCGGGGCCTCAGGCGACGTGCCCTCGAAATCGACCGACAACGTGTCGCCGTGGACTGTCACGGCGCAGGCGAGGGTTACCGGTACCTCGCGCACCGTCCCGTCGGCGAGGGCCTCGGCGTAGCCGTCCATCACGAGGGCATGGCGGTAGGTGCCGTCGGGCACGGCGCGGATGGCGTCGCGCATCGCCGCCTCAGACCGCGCAATCACCTCGTCGGCGAGAGGCACCACGCTTGTCAGGCCAAACTCGTCGAGGAATTCCAACAGGCGCGCGCCGCCGACGTCGTTGGAGGTTGCCATGGCGTAGAGGTCGCCGACAACGGCGTCGGGTTCGCGCACGTTGGCGCGGATGATGCGCAACAGGTCGTCGTTTGGTACCCCGCCACGGAACAGCCGACTGATGGGGATGTGTAACCCTTCCTCGTAGACCTCGCGGGCGTCGGCCGAGAAGGGGCGCCCGCCGATGTCGGCGACGTGGCAGATGGTGCCGAAGAAGGCCACAAGCTCGGGTGCATCGCCATCGGCGCCGGTACGGAAGATTGGGGTGACGACAGTGATGTCGTGGAAGTGGCCGGAGGTCTTCCACGGGTCGTTGGTGACGAGGACGTCGCCGGGGTTCAGGGCCTGCGCGGGGATCTCGTCGAGGAAGTGGCGGATGCACCGGGCCATTGAGTTGATGTGCCCGGGGGTACCGGTGACTGCCTGCGCGATCATGTAGCCCCGCGGGTCGAAGACGCACGCCGACAGGTCGCCCGCCTCGGCGACGGTGGCACTGAAGGCGGTGCGCATGAGCGAGGTGGCCTGTTCGTTGACCGTGGCGATCAGGCGGCTCCAAAAGATTTCGAGCGTGAGTGGGTCGATCACACGGGTGTCCTTTGGGCGAGGGAGGCGCGGCGCCCGGGTAACCGGATGACGAGGGCGCCGGACGCCTCCACCTCGACGGTGGCGCCGGGTGGGACGACGGTGGTGCTTTCGCGCTCTTCGACGATGGCCGGGCCGGCGATGGGTGCCATGTCGGGGGCGAGTGCCGCACGGTCGTAGACGGCGGTCGGCACGTGGTGCCCCACCTCTGGCCACCACGCCGGTCGATGGCCCTTGGCGACGGCCAGACGTGGCGCGTCGCTGTGCGTGCCGGTCGGGCGGGGCAACGCGAACGCCGGGACAGGGCCACGCGCGACGACGCGCCAGTTGACCGCCTCCACGGCGACCGGTGGCGCGTCGCGACGGTAGAGGGTGCGGTAGGTCGATGCAAAGGCGCGGGCGATCGCGTCGTGCGCGACCGTTGCCGCCACGGCGCCGTCGCTGGGGCGTGCAGCGAGGGCGTGCAGGGCCTCGACGGCATCGGGCGGTAGGTCGACCGTCACTTGGTGCGCTTGGCCGACGAGGCGCAACTCGGCGCGGTGGTCGAACGCAACCGTGGCCGGGTCGATGCCAGATGCTGTCAGGAGGTCGCGCCCCTCGGCCTCCATTTCGGCGAGAAGCGTTGCGACGGTCGCCCACGAGGTGGCATCAAGGCGGGCGTAGTAGCTGCGCACGAAGTCGAAACTGACCGGCGCGGCGAGGAAGCCGATGGTCGACCCGACGCCGGCACCGTACGGCACGACGATCTCGCGGCTTCCAAGGAGGCGAGCGACACCGGCGGCGTGGACGGGGCCGGCACCGCCGAAGGCGAAGAGCGGTACGGCGGCGGCGTCCTTCCCGCGTTCGACGGCGTGCATCCGCGCGGCGGCGGCCATGGCCTCGTTGACGACCTGATGGATGGCCCACGCGCCGCCGGTGACGTCGAGGCCGGTAGGGGTGCCGACGTGCGTGGCGATGGCACGACGGGCGGCGTCGAGGTCGAGGGCCATCGCGCCACCAAGGAAGTGGCTGGCGTCGAGATAGCCAAGCACCAAGTCGGCGTCGGTGACGGTGGGCATCGTGCCGCCTAGCCCGTAGCAGGCCGGCCCGGGGTCGGCGCCGGCGCTATCTGGCCCCACCTTGACGAGGCCGAACCGGTCGACCCGCGCGATACTGCCGCCACCGGCACCGATCTCGATGAGGTCGATGCTTGGCACGCGCACCGGCAGGCCGCTCCCGGCCTTGAACCGGTAGACGCGGTCGACCTCGAACTCAGTGGTGACCGGGGGGATGCCTCCGGTGACGAGGCAGGCCTTGGCGGTCGTGCCGCCCATATCAAACGAGAGAAGGTTTGGGCGGCCGGTGGCAGCACCGTGCGCGGCGGCGGCGAGGGCACCGGCGGCCGGGCCGGACTCGACGAGGCGGATGGGGAAGCGTCGCGCGGTATCCACGGTGGCGGTGCCCCCGCCCGACAACATTAAAAGGAGACGTGCGGGCGACCCGGCCTCGGTGAGGGTGGCCTCGATGCGCCCGAGGTAGCCCTCCATCAGGCGTTGCACGTAGACGTTCGCGAGGGTGGTGGTGGCGCGTTCGTACTCGCGGATCTCGCCGGCGACCTCGTGTGAGAGGGAGAGGCGCACGCCGGACAGGCGTTCGCGGATGCGGTCGGCGACGGCGCGTTCGTGCGCGGGGTTGCGGTACGCATGCAACAGGCAGACGGCGACGGCGCCGGTCTCGCCACCAAAGCCGGCGCCGTGCAGCGCATCGGCGACCGCATCGACGCTTGCGAGGTCGAGGGGGGCGTAGATGGTCCCGTCGGCGCGCAGGCGTTCGTCGACCTCAAAGCGCAGGTGCCGTGGCGCGAGGGGCCGCGGCAGGTCGAGGTGCAGGTCGTACATGTCGTAGCGGTGTTCGCGCGCGATCTCGACGGCGTCGCGGAAGCCGCGGGTCGTCACGAGGGCGGTGCGGTCGCCCTTCCTTTCAATGAGGGCATTGGTGACGAGAGTGGTGCCGTGGATGACGGTGGCGAGGTCGCGGGTGGCCGCGCCGGCGCGTTCGAGGGCCTCGGTGAGGGCGGCTGCGACGCCGCGCGCGGGGTCGTCGGGGGTGGTCAGGACCTTGCCGAACCACGCGCCGCCAGGGTTCTCGTCGTCGGTGAGGAGGAGGTCGGTGAAGGTCCCGCCGATGTCGATTCCGACGCGCCACCGGGTTGGGCGAACACTGGCGGAGGTGCCATTGCGGGGGTTCGCCATGGGCGGCAGTGTACTCGGGTGGTGCGGGAGTGGCTCAGGAAAGGACCACCGCCCGGCCGAAATGGTTGCCGCACAACCGCAGGCCCTACAGAGATGCACGGCGGGTTCGATAGTCACGGTAACGGTCTTCCCCCTGCTTGGCCGAGAGGGGTGGGGTCTGTAATGGCGAATACTGGGCGGCGCGTGCCGTAGCGATCACCACTCCACGTGCGTTGACGTCCCTTCAGGGATGTTGGCGATGTGGTGGTGGCGCGGGGCGTGTGCTTGCGCGGGGAAGAGCAGCCAGGATGGCACTACGGATCAACTACAACCAAGCGTCGATCGGGGCACAGCAAAGCCTCGGGCGGACGCAATCGGCCTTCGAACAGGCGGTCGGGCGATTGTCTAGCGGCCTTCGCATCAACAAGGCTGCTGACGATTCCGCGGGCCTTGCCGTTAGTGAAAAGCTCAAGAATCAGGTGCGCGGTCTGAACCAAGCCCAGCGTAACGCCCAGGACGCGGTCAGCCTGCTGCAAACGGCAGAAGGCGCCCTCACCGAGACGCAGGGGCTACTGGCCCGGATGCGCGAGTTGGCGGTGCAATCGGCGAACGACACGCTGACGAACAACGATCGGGTTCACATCCAGAACGAGGTCAATCAACTCGTCTCGGAGATCGATCGGATTGCGCAGTCGACGCAGTACAACCAGATTTCGCTGCTCAACAAGAACAGCGCGGTCACGCTGCACAACGCGGGCGATGCGCTGCAATTCCACATCGGGGCGAATACGAACTTGGTGAGTGGCGCCGCGGCAGTGACGAGCGGCGACAACACGATCCAGTTCAGCGTGCCTGCCGGCCGTGCCCAAGACCTTGGTGACGTCAAGACGCTGAAAGCCAGTCGTGGCATCGCTGGTGGGGCAAATACGTTCACGGTTGATGGCAACACCATTCAATATGACGCGTCCGTCGATACCGTGTTTGACGTCCGTGATGCGATCAATGCGTCAGGGGCGGGGGTTACCGCAACGGTCGCCAATGGGCGTCTCACCCTCTCCAAGAATGCGAGCTTTACCGTTGCGGGCGACACCGGTGGCTTGGTTGCCGACCTCACCATCGGGTCGCCTGCTGCTGGGGCAGTCACCGGATCGACCCTTATCTCGGATATTGGTGCCGGAGCCGGCAGCTTCTTCATCACTGATGGCGGCGCGGGCTTCGCGACGATCAACTACGGCCAGTCGGGTGTGCTGACGCTTTCCGACCTCGCCACCGCAATGAACACGGCGTTGGCGAGCTTGGGTGTGGCATCCCCGGACGTTGCAGTAACCGGTGGCGCATTCACCTTCACGCAGCCGGCGGGAATCCTTATCGAAGACCAAGCGCCACCGCAGTTCGGGTTTGGGACGACGCAAAGTTCAGGTCCGAACGTGCCGTGGCCTTCCACGGCGACCCCGATGGTGACGACCACCTTCTCCGCGGTATCGCCGGTGCTTTCGGGGGCAACCTCGCTCGTCTCGAGTACCGGCGGCACAGTCGCTGTCGGGTCGCAGACCTCCGCGAACGCATCCATTTCCGTCCTTGACGCGGCGATCGAGAGCGTCAGTTCCTCGCGTGGGTCAATCGGCGCCCTGCAGAACCGCCTGCTTTCGGCGATGAACAACCTTGGCGTGGCCTCCGAGAACACGGCGGCGGCGAACAGTCGCATCCGGGACGCCGACATCGCGCAGGCCGTCTCCGAGATGACGCGCACCCAAATCCTTCAGCAGTCGACGATGGCCGTTCTTGCCCAAGCCAACCAGTCGCCGATGTCGGTCGTGCAACTCCTGAAGTAGCGTCACCCGCCGCGCCTTCAGGCGCGTCCCTTGGTACACCCTCCGCCGGCTAGGGACGGCGACGCGAACGGCCCCGCCTTCTCAGGGGGAGAGGCGGGGCCTTCGCCATTCGTGCGAGAGTGCGCCGGACGCTACGCCATGCGTAAGAGGACCTTGTTCGCCGCCGCCGGGTTGTCGTGCGCGAAGGCAATCGCCGCCGCCGACTCGGCGAACGGGAAGCGGTGCGAGATCATCGGGCGCAACGCCTCGCCACGCCGTTGCACGATGTCGACCGCCTGCCCGAAGACCCCCGCGTTGTTGCGGCTGCCAAGGATCGTGAGTTCCTTGCGTGTGAACAGCGCCACCGGCAGGCTGACCTCCTCGAGGGAGATGCCGGCGATCACGATCCGCCCGGCGTAGGCCACCACGTCGACGCACGTGCGGATAACCGACGGCGCACCGGTGGCGTCCATGACGACCGTTGCACCGTCGCCGCCGGTCCACTCCATCACGGCGTCGGCACCGTCGGCGGCGAGAGCCACGCGTTCTGCCCCGAGGGTGGTGGCGAGGGCGAGGCGCGACGGCACGCGATCCATGACGAGGCACCGCGCGCCGCGATCCATCGCGCAGGCCATCGCCGCCTGCCCAATCGGCCCGGCGCCGAAGATCGCCACGGTGTCGCCGGCGACGACGTTCCCGCGCGCCACCATCTGCATGCCGATCGAGAGCGGTTCGATGAGGGCGGTCAACTCGTCGTCGAGGTCGCCCACCGGGAAGAGGTGCGTTGCTGGCACGACAATGCGTTCGGCGAAGGCGCCGGTGGTGTGGATGCCGAGCACACGCAGGCTGGTGCAACAGTTCGGACGCGCCTGGCGGCAGGGGTAGCAGGTGCCGCACGACAGCAACGGTTCCACGGTGACACGGTCGCCGGCGTGGATGGGGCCGTGGTAGCCAGGCCCGAACTCGAGGACGCGCGCGGAGAACTCGTGGCCTTGGATCGTTGGGTACTTGGCGAATGGGTTGTGGCCATCAAAGAAGTGCAGGTCGGACCCGCAGATGCCGGCGACCTCGACCGCAAGGAGGACCTCACCGGGGCCGGGGTACGGGTCTGGGACGTCCTGGATCTCCATCGTGGACGGCGCGACGGTGACGGCGGCCTTCATGCGTTCCCCCCGGGCGTGGTGTCGAGAACGGCCTCGATCTCGGGCGGAAGTGTATGCGCCGCCCGTGGCACGAGGTAGCGCCGGAACCCGGCGGTGTACCGGGCGATGCCGGAGGCGTGGATGGCGTACCCCTCGAACCCTTCGAGGCTGTGCACAAAGGCGATGCCGTGGGCGTCCATGGCAAACGCCGCGGTCGCGAAGCGGTCGGCGTCGTAGACGTTTGGCCCGATGATCGTGATGGCGACCAGTGGGTCGTCGTCTGGTGCGACCGGCACGGGCCGGTAGATGTGGTCGCCGCGTTCGTAGGTACCGGAGGTAGCGATCCCTTCGCCAGAAAGATGGACAACTTTGACAACTTGGGTGACGTCGGCAGGGTTGCGGATGCCGACGCGCCAGGCCTCACCGTCGGCGTTGCCCCCAGCGGTCTGGATGTCGCCGCCGGCATTGACCAGATAGTCGCAGTGCCCGCGAGCGGCCAATCGGTCGGCGACCGCCTTGATGGCCCACCCCTTGACGACCCCGGCGAGGTCGCACCGGCCGTCGCGCCACGCGTTGAAGTGGCCGCCCGTCTCCCGACGTGTGTCGTCGGCGCGATCAAGCATGTCGCGCATGGCGGGACTGGCGGTGTCGTAGGTGACGAGGCCGTGGTTGAGACGCGTCATCTCACTGTCGGGCAGGTAGGTGCTGAAGCGCGCCTCCACCTCGCGCAGGTAGGTGAAGGCGTCGTCGAGGTCGTCTTCGGTAGCGTTCGGCCCGACGACCTCGATGGTGATCGGCATCCCCATCTGGATTCGGGTGGCCGTGCGCGAGGGCGTGAGGGCGGTGGTGGCAGTCATGGGGGCGTGGCTTTCCCGGGGAGGGCGCGGGCTACGAGGCCTTCTGAATGGCGGCCTGTACGGCTTGTTGGAAGCCACGTGCCGTCTGGGTGGCACCGGAGACGCTGTTGACGCGGGCGTTCTGCATCGATACGACCTGTTCGGCGTAGATTGGCAGGGCGTAGCGCGAGATTTGCAGGGAACGCGACCGGCTTTGCGGGTATTGGATGCTGGCGACGTCGGTGATGCGCCCGTTCTCGACAACCATCTCGACTTGGATCGGGCCCCAGTTGGTCTGGATGGCGTCGCTGGTCCAGGTGCCGTCGTGGAGGGCGCCCTTGCCGGTGGTCGCTGCGGTCGGGGAGGCGGGAACACGGGTTGGGACGGCGGTGGGTTGCGCGGGGACGGCGGTGGGTTGTGCCGGGACGGCGGTGGGTTGTGCCGGGACGGCGGTGGGTTGTGCCAAGGCCCACGTCGGTGCCGCGGTCGGTGGCTGGGTGGTCGCCGGGACGGCATTGCCGGCGCGGGCGGTCCCCCCGGCAAGCGCCTGCCATGCGACGTACGCCACCGAGGCGGTCAGGACGGCAAGGGACGACAGCAGGGTGCGCATGGTGGACCTCGCAAGCGACACGGTGACGTGAAGCCACCGGATGACCAATCTACTCGTCACCCCCATCGACGGGGGCGCCCCATTGACCATGCGCCACCGCCGCTAACGGCGTGTCAACTTCGTGAAAGGAACCCGCAAACGATTGGCGCGTCCCCAACCCGCAACGGTGCCGCCCGTAACGGCCGGGGATATGCTGCCGCCGCCCCGGCGTGTGGGGCCACCCTGCTCCCGGAAGGCCAGTCCCAGTGAAGATCGTCGACCTCACGATGACCCGCATCCCCCTTGGTGCCCGGCCCGAACCCTTCTGGAACTCGATCATCCATACCGCGACGCACGAGTTTGCGCGTGTGGAGGTGCATACCGATGCGGGCATCACCGGCATGGCGCCCGGTGGGTTGCGGGCGCAGGACCTCGATCGTCTCCGCGCCCTGATCGTCGGGCAGGACCCGTTGTGCGCCGACGCCGTGTGGGAACGGATGTACGGCCACAACCGCAAGCCGGTCGCCAAGGGTGAGTTCATCAACGCCATCGGCGTGGTCGACATCGCGCTGTGGGACCTGCGCGGGCGCATCCTCGGCCAACCGTGTTGGAAGCTGATGGGCGGTCATCGCAACCGCGTGCCGGTCTACGCTGCCGGGGGCTACTACGCCGACGGGAAGGGCATCCCGGAACTGGTCGACGAAATGACCGGGTTTCTTGACCATGGCTATCGCGCGGTCAAGATGAAGGTTGGGTGGGCCGGGGCCGGCCTGCGCCACGATGCCGAACGGGTGCGCGCCGTCCGGGCGGCGATTGGGCCGGACGTGGACCTGATGGTGGACGTGAACAACGCGTGGGACGCGACCACCGCCTTACGCTTCGCGCGGTCGATCGAGCGCGAGGAACCGTACTGGTACGAGGAGCCGACGCCGGCCGACGACTACCGTGGGCAGGCGATGTTGTGCGCGTCGCTGGATATGCCGGTGGCAAGCGGCGAGAACGAGTTCACGCGGTGGGGGTTCCGCGACCTGATCGAGGCGAAGGCGGTCGACATCGTGCAGGCCGACCCGCGGACGTGTGGCGGCTTCACGGAGTGGCTGAAGATCGCCGCGATGGCGTCGGCGTACCACCTGCCATTGGCGCCGCACGGGGGGCCGCACGTGGGTGCCCACGCCGTGGCGGCGGTGCGCGGTGGCCTGATTGTCGAGAGCTACGTGCATAGCATTGAGGCGTACCTGAACGAGTTCCTCGAGGCACCGGACATCGCCGATGGCTTCGTGACGTTGCCCGACCGGCCCGGGTTGGGGTTGGTGTGGCACGAGGACGCGATCGCGCGGCGGTTGGGGTAGCGTTCAGGGTAGGCAGGGTGGTGAATGATGGCGGCAACGGGCACGCGCACGGGATCGAGGCGGGCGCAACCACCAGGTGCTGCGTTGCCATACCGGTTTGCTATCGACGACCTCGCGCGGATGGTCGACGCGGGCATTCTGCACGAGGATGATCGCGTCGAGTTGCTGTCGGGGCAGGTGGTAACCATGGCACCGATTGCCAAGGCCCACGCCGCCGCGGTCGATCAGGTCGCCGCGGCGCTGTTCGAGGTCGCGCGGGGCCGTGCGACGGTGCGCGTGCAGGGGCCGCTGGCCATCGCAACGGATACGCAGGTCCAACCGGATGTGGCGGTTATCGCACGGGGGCGCGTCGCGCCGGGCACAGTCCGGGAGGCGTCTTCGATCCACTTGGTTGTCGAGGTAGCCGACTCGTCGCTGGCCTACGACCGGTCGGTGAAGCTTGCGGTGTGCGCGCGTGCCGGAATCGCTGAGACGTGGCTGTTGAACCTTGTGGGTACGCCGCCCGGGGCACTCGTCGCGCGACGCCGAGGCGAGGCGGATTCGCCGATCCTCGAGGTCTACCGCGATCCGGATCCATATTCCGGCACGTACCGATCGGTGGCAGTGTTCGGGGTGGCCGAAGCGCATGCCGGGGCGTCCGTTGCGCCGCTGGCCTTCCCAGATCACCCGGTGCCGGTGGCGTCGCTTCTTTATTAATGGCGACGACCTGCCGTGACGTGAGGCTGTGGGTGCCGGCCTGACCGTCGTGTGGCACGTTGCACCACCGGCCGGCATCACCTCATGCACGCCTTGACGGCCCATCGCCTTCGACCGGAGTGG
>CAILQO010000223.1 GCA_903836285.1 uncultured Chloroflexota bacterium | reverse complement strand
CTGACGATCCCCGTCCACAAGGATGTGGCCAGCAGCCCGCTGGTACTCAAGCCGGATGTCGCGCCGAAGAACTCGAAGCTCGCCCTCGACGCTTTCGCCTACGCCAAACCTGAGCCGATCAGCGGCGACTGGGGCAACGTCGGCAACGAGATCGCCAAGGCGATGGGTCCCGTTTACGAAGGCAAAGCCACCGCGAAGGACGCACTCACCGCAATCACCGGGACGGTCGAGTCGCTGCTCGCCAAAGTCCCGGATGCCCCTAAGGCGTAGCCAATCGCCGAAATCTCCGCGCACACCCAGCGCACGATGTGACGGCCCGCCTTCGGTTCTCGAAGGCGGGCCGTTGCGTTTCCCGGCGACTCGCGACGGTCGGAAGGGGATTCCACGAATTCGGCCGACCTGACCGAAAATAACCTTGACAAAGCCACCCAACTTGATACACAATTCACACGAGGCGCCGGCCAACCCCTCCGGTGCTTCCCTCAGGGAGCGGCCCAGTGACGACGCACGAGTGGCACCTGCGCCCCGCCAGCATGGCAACACCCACCTGTTGTGTGTGTCGTGCCTGCTGTTGCGAGACGCAGAGCGCTGGCTTGAGCTAGTCGGGCCCGCGTCGCTACCCCGGCGACGTGCCGTGCTCCCATCGCAACGGTCTGGAGGCTCCTAGTCGTAAGTCGGGGGTCCTCCAGACCGGCGCCAACCTGGCCAGCCGCGACCGGCTCACTTGCTCGACTGACCAGTGACGTCAGCCATCAGCGAGTGGTTCGGGCTGAGGGACACGCATCGCTCCCCGCCCCCTGGAGCGATTGTTCCTCGCGCGGCGCGGTCGTGGTTGCATCCCTGCCGCCACAGCCGGTCGCACCGCGCCCTCCACTCGCGGGGATACGGGCGCCAACGGGCAGCCAACAATGGCCGCCGGCTCACATCGAAGGAGAGAACGCGCCATGACGACACACTCGAATGCAGACGGACGAGTCGACCCAAACGCGAACGCGCGCCTTGCACGCCGCTCGTTCCTTGGACGCAGCGGCGCACTCGCCGGAACGCTCGCCACGGCATCCTTGCCGGCGACACTTGGTGTCGGCACGACCATCGCCGGTGCGCAGGCAACCAAGCGCCAGATCACCATCGGTATTTCGCAAGAGCCGGCCACACTCGGCTACTTTCTAAATACCGCGTTTGTCAGCGCCGTCGTACGAAGCGCCATTGGGAGCCAACCGACACTCACCATTCAGAACGAAAAGAACGAGTGGATCCCGTGGCTCGCCGAATCAGTCCCTTCCCTCGAGAACGGCGGTGCGCGACTCGTCGGCGAAGGTGCGGACAAACGTCTGCAAGTCACCTTTTCGCTTCGCAAGGACGTCACCTGGAGCGATGGGCAGAAGCTGACCTCCGGCGACGTCAAGTTTGCGTGGGGGCTGATCGTCAACCCCGACTACCCGGTGCCAGACCGCGCACGGCAGGTCAAGGTCGCGTCGATTGAAACGCCGGACGACTGGACCGTCGTTGCCAACTTTCTTTCGGAGGCCGAGGCGCGCGACGCCGCCGTGAACGGGCGCAATGGGTTGCCCGAACGCGTCTTCGCCGACTTTGCGAAGCAGTCTGGGCCGGTCCTCGACCCGGGCTACTACAAGGACTTCCTCCCCGCTTTCCCGCGCCACGTCTTGCAACCGATTATCGAGAAGGTCGGCGTTGCCGAACTCCCCCGCCACGAAATCAATCGCAAGCCGGTGGGTATCGGCCCGTACCTCCTGACCGAATGGGCAGAAGGGCAGTTCATCAGTCTCACCGCGGTAAAGAGCTACTTCCTCGGCACTCCGAAGACCCCAGCGATCACTGTCAGAATCGTCACCGACACCAACTCCATCATCGCGCAGTTGGGGACCGGTGACCTTGACGTGGTCGGCGTCGATGCACTGTCTGAGTTCAGCGCGCCTGAACTCGACAAGCTCGCAAACCAGAAGATCATCCGGGCGCACTACCCCGTCGGCGGGACGTGGGAACGCATCGACCTCAACTTCGACAACGAACACCTTGGGCAATTGCCGGTCCGCAAGGCGCTGATCCACGCCATCAACCGTCAGCAGATCGTCGACAAAGTGCTCAACGGTAAGACCAAGGTCATTCACTCATGGGTCCCAGAGTGGCGTTGGGACTTCAACCCCGAGGTCCCGACGTACGACTACAGCCCCGATAAGGCGAAGGCACTGCTTAAGGAAGCTGGGTACGTGCCCGGCCCTGACGGGATCCTCGCCAAAGGGGGCAAACGCCTCTCGCTGCGCTACGGCACGACTGCTGGCAACCAAACGCGGCTGCTGGTGACGCAGCTTGTCCAAGCCGACCTGAAGGCCGTTGGCGTCGAGGTGCTGCTTGAGTACGTGCCATCAAGCCAGTGGTTCGCCGCCGGCGACAACCCAGGGCCGCTTTGGGGGCGAACGTTTGAGCTGGGGGAGTACGCCGGGAGCACCGGAGACGATCCGCTCGGTGGCAAGAATCTGTATAGCACTGGCGCAATCCCGGCAGCCTCGAACGGGTATGTCGGCTCGAACTTTGCCGGGTGGAAGGATCGACGAAACGACGCGTTATTAACCGAGGCAGAGAGCATCATCGACCAAGCGCGTCGGCGTGAACTCTACGCGGAGCAGCAATTGCTGTGGGCCGCGGCTCTGCCACAGATCCCCCTGTATGCCCGTGCCGAGGTCGCCGCCGCCAACTACGCGCTGCAGAACTTCCGGCCCGCACCCACCAACACGCCGCCGACGTGGAACAGCCACGAGTGGTACCTGGACGCGTAGTCAGGCGGTCTTTCCACCGTCACGAGGCCGGATGGCGCCGGGCACCACACACGCCGCCGTCCGGCACCGGAAGATACTTGACTGAGTAACTCAAGTAGCTCTAAAATGCCTGTGGAAGGGGCTGAGCCCTCGACCACAACTCCACATCGCCACGGGAGCCCCCTGCATGAGCGCCATCCTCTCCCAAGTCCTTCAGGCCAATGACGCCTATGTATCCACCTTCGACAAGGGCCAGCTGCCGCTGCCCCCTGCGCGCCACTTCGCCATCTTGACCTGCATGGACGCGCGCCTCGACCCGGCAAAGTACGTCGGCTTGGCGGAGGGCGACGCGCACGTCATCCGAAACGCCAGGGGGCGCGCCTCTGAAGACGCCATTCGCTCCCTCGTGATCTCCCACAAGTTGTTGGGGACCCAAGAGTTCTTTGTGATCCACCACACCAACTGCGGGATGGAGCTGTTCACCGGCGCGGTCATCTCTGGCCTGCTAAAGCAGAGCCTAGACACCGCGACCATCGATGCCTCCGGTTGGCACGACCACGGCACCTCCCCCGGTTCGGACGCGGGCGAGCACATCGAGTGGCTGACGTTCTCGGACAACGCGGCGAGCGTCGCGGAGGACGTCACGCGGATCCGGAACCACCCGCTCGTGCCCGGCTACATCCCCATCTACGGCTTCATCTACGACGTGACGTCGGGCAAGCTCGTCGAGGTCGCAGAGGCCACCGCCGCCGGTGCCGCTCGGTAACGACTGCGCACCCGAACAGATTTCGCCTGCGACGCCGGCGACGATCGCTCGACCGCACCGGCGACGCCCCTTCGCTTGAACCACTCGACCCAGGCTGTCACGCCCCCCAAGACGCACACACCCTTCTTCGCCTGGTTCTCGCGTCGCCCCGTGACTAGCCCGCCCTTCTGCATGCGAAGAGAGCGGGGTGCGCGAGCCGGCGAAAGTTGGGGCTCGTCGTTGAGGGCGACCACGCCCACTGCGCAACGAGAGCCAACCACCCTGAGGAGGACCCTCCCCATGGCGACTACGCCCTTTGGGATCTTTGGTGCCGGCGGCGCCGGAACATGGCAACCCGACCCAACCTTTTACCCGTCGCCTCGCCTCGCTGCTTCGGCACCGCGCGAGGAACTCGCATACATCGTGACCCTCAATCCAGATGCGATCGGTGGGGACCGTGCGGCGCGCCCGGACGCACTGGTGGTGGCGGACGTGAACCCATCCTCGCCGACGTACGGCTCGCTGGTGGGGCGCGTAGAGATGCCTAATGCAGGGGACGAACTGCATCATTTTGGGTGGAACGCGTGCAGCTCGGCGTTGTGCCCGTACGCGCCACATCCGCACGTGGAGCGCCGCTACCTCGTCGTGCCGGGCCTTCGCTCGTCACGCATCCACATCTTGGACACAAAGCCGGACCCGGCGCACCCGCGGCTCGTAAAGGTCATTGAGGCAGATGAGCTTGCGCGCCGCGCGGGGTATAGCCGTCCGCATACGGTGCACTGTGGCCCGGACGGTGTCTACCTCAGCGCTCTCGGCGCACCGGACGGCGAAGGCCCGGGCGGGATCTTTCTGCTTGACCATGAGCGTTTCGACGTCTTGGGCCGCTGGGAGATCGATCGCGGGGAGCAGCATCTGGCATACGACTTCACCTGGCACCTAGGCTGGGACACCGTGCTGACCAGCGAGTGGGGCACGCCGTCGATGGTGGAGGCAGGGGTGAACCCGGAGCTCCTCCTCGCGGGGAAGTACGGGCATCAGCTGCACGTGTGGGACCTGCGGAAGCGCCGGAAGGTGCAATCGCTGGACCTTGGGGCGGAGCAGCAGATGGTGCTCGAGCTGCGTCCGTCGCACGACCCGACACGGGCATTTGGCTTTGTGGGCGTGGTGACGTCGCTAAAGGACCTGTCGGCCTCGGTGTGGGCGTGGTACCGCTTGGACGACCCGATCTTTGGTGACGCGTCGGCACGCCCTCGTCCGGGTGAGGAGTGGGCGATCCGCAAGGTCATTGAGATTCCGGCGGAACCGGCCGATCCAGACACGTTGCCGCCGGCGCTGAAGCCGTTCGGTGCGGTACCGCCGCTGGTCACCGACATCAATCTGTCGCTGGACGACCAGTCGCTCTACGTGTCGTGCTGGGGCACCGGCGACTTCAAGCGCTACGACGTGTCCGACCCATTCCACCCGAAGCTGACGGGAAACGTGCGGCTTGGTGGGATCACGTCACATGGGGCGCACCCGGCGTCGGGACCGCTCAACGGTGGCCCGCAGATGGTGGAAGTCAGCCGCGATGGAAAGCGGGTGTACGTCAGCAACTCGCTCTACGCCTCGTGGGACGCGCAGTTCTACCCGGAGGGGGTGCGGGGATGGGTGGCAAAGTTTGACGCGCCCGAGGATGGGAGCCTTCATCTGGACCCTCGGTTCTTTTTGGAGTTCGATGGCGAGCGGCCTCACCAAATCCGATTGCAGGGCGGCGACGCGTCGTCGGACACGTTCTGCTACCCGTAACGTGCAAAACCTCCCCGCGCCGCCCCAAAGCGGCACGAGTAAGGGGGGCTTCGTTGGCGACGGAGGGCTCGCCCCCTCAGCTCCCACTGCTTCGATCCTCCGGTAGCGGCGCGCGGCTGCACCGGAGGAGACGGATATTCGAACCCAGTCCCGCCCTCAATAATCCCGCGACCGGAGCGGGGGGCTTGGTCTCACGGACGTGCCGATGCCTGATCTTGCAGCAATCCTCGCTGACGGCCCATGGGTGACGCTCGGGTTACTCGGCGCGTGGCACGGGGTGAACCCGGGGATGGGGTGGCTTTTCGCCGTCGCGCTGGGACTGCAACGTCGCTCGCGGCGCGTGGTGGTGTCGGCGCTTGTCCCGATCGCCGTGGGCCACGAGCTCTCGCTAGTGGCGACGACGGCCATCGGGGCGGTGTTGGGAGCGGCAATCGATCCACGCTACGTCCACCCAGTGGCTGCAGCGGTCTTGGTGGCGTTTGGCGTGATCAAGTTTGTGAGGCCCCGCCTCCATCCGCGGTGGACGAGCTTTCGGGTGTCGCACATCGACTTGGTCTGGTGGTCCTTTCTCATGGCATCGGCGCACGGGGCCGGCCTGATGGTGCTGCCGGTTCTCGCGGGGTGGTCGCCGACGTCACTCGATCTCGCGGCGCCGCACGACCACGCTGGGCCGGTGGCGTTGGTCCTCGGGGACGCGTCGTTACCGACAACCGTGGCCATTGTCCGCGGGGTCGCGGCGGTTTCGCTGCACACGCTTGCAATGGTCCTGGCGATGACGACGGTGGCGGTGCTGGTCTACGAGCGCTTAGGCGTGCAGGTGCTTCGCCGCGCGTGGGTGAACGTCGACCAACTTTGGGCAATCGCTCTGGTGGCGACGGGCATGGTGACGTTCTTTACGTGAGCGCTTCCAGCTACCGCTTCGTCGGCAGCCCCGCAGCAGTCCACGCCGCGATTCCTCCAGATAAGTTGAAGACTTGGGTGAACCCGGCATCACGGAGTACGCCCGTGGCGCGGCTAGACCGCATGCCGCTACGGCACATGGCGATGACATCGCGGTCCCTAGGGAGTTCGGCGAGTCGCGCCGGCAACTGCCCAAGTGGTACGTGCTTTGCGCCAGGCGCGTGGCCTGAGCGCCACTCGTCGGCCTCGCGGACATCGAGGATGAGGGCACCGGCCTTCTGGCGATCTCGGGCCTCAATCGGCGTGAGCGAATCGGCAGATGGACCGCCGGTGAACATGCGCAGCAAGGCGTTAAGCACGGCGGTTTCCTCCGGGTAGCTTTGGGTCACGACATCCGCGCGCAGGATCGGGCGCGATTTAGGCGTTGCGTGCCAGCAACTGGATTGTGCGGACGGCCTTGTGACGGGCGGCGGCAGGAGAACGCGCTGCGAAGCACGCCTCGAGGTTCTCGAGCACGACTTGGCCCGCCACGCGGTCGAGCGCGGCACGGGCGGCCATGACTTGCGTGAGAATCGACTCGCAGTCTTCGCCGGCGACGATCATCCGCTGCACGCCACGGATTTGGCCTTCGATGCGCCGCAGGCGATCAATGACGTGGCGGGCGCCCTCTGGCAGGGAAGCGGTTTCGAACTCGGCCGATGGCGATTGCACCGCGCCCGGCTTGGCCTGCAAGGACCCGCGCGTACGCCGACGCGGGGCCGCCACTGCGGTTGGTTCGGTGGTCGCATCTTCAGACATCGTCAACCTCGGCTCGCCGCCCGTACCTTTCGGTCCCACAGCGCAAAGTGCATCGAGGGGATCGTACCGTACGGGGGTATGGCATTGGTGTGATGCGAGGCGGCGAATCTGCCACAACCGACGCCAGTCCGCTATCCGGCGCGCACCCGCACGCCCATGCGATACTTAGGGGTCAGAGGAGCAGTACTCGAAATGTCAGGCGGTTCCTTATCGCGTGGCCGAGCGGCGGCCTCCCGGGCGGCTGCCCCGCCCCCTCCACCCGCACCCGTCGCCCCACCGAAACCGGTACGGACGATCATCCGCGAGGCGAACCGGCGACCACATTTCAACCCCGCCTTCATGGATGTCCTCGTGTCCGAGGAACGCAAGAAGGTGTACCCCGCCGACCAGATTCTGCAGCAGGCCGGCGTCGGCGACGGCATGATGGTCGTTGATCTTGGGTGCGGACCCGGATACTTCACCATGCCTGCCCGGCGCCTTGCGGGAGATGAGGGTCGAGTGTGGGCGGTAGACGTGCAGCAGCCGATGCTTGACCACGTCTACAACCGGTGCCAGATCGGGCGTATTCGTGGCGTCCGATTGGTGCTGTCGTCGGAAAGGATCGTCCCGCTTGACGACCACATGGCCGACTTCGTCATTATGGCGTGGGTCCTCAATGAGGCGGGCTACCCGGCAGACCTGATGGCCGAGGCGAAGCGGATCCTGAAGCCGCACGGATCAATCGCGGTCATGGACTGGCACAAGCAGGCGAAGGATCTCGCACTCCCAGTTGAGCGTCGCGTCGGTGCCGAGGACGTTGCGAAGCTGGCTACAGCAAACAAGCTGTTTGTCCACCGCACGACTGACCT
>CAILQO010000222.1 GCA_903836285.1 uncultured Chloroflexota bacterium | reverse complement strand
CGCGTCCCCGGATACATGCAGCGTTGACCATTGGGGCTCACGCCGACACGTATCTCGAGGACGAAGTTGTCCAGATCGAGACCAACGTTGACGACATGAGCGGCGAGTGGTTCGGGTACCTTGCTGAGACGCTCATGGCCAAGGGGGCCCTCGACGTCACGATGATCCCCGCCACTATGAAAAAGGGCCGGCCCGGAACACTGGTGAGCGTGTTGGTGCGCAGTGACCGCACTGACGATGCCGTGGCGACCCTGTTCCGCGAGACGACCACACTTGGCCTGAGGATTCGCCCAACTCGGCGCCTCATGCTGCACCGGCGCACCGACACCGTCCAGACGCCGTACGGGCCGATTCGCGTTAAGGTCGCGATGCACGGCGGCTCGGTGCGAGGCGCGGCGCCAGAGTACGAGGATTGCCGCGCGGCGGCAACTCGAGCTGATGTCCCGCTGCAGGCCGTGATGTCTGCAGCCACCGATGAATGGCGTCGACCCGATCAGCGTGCTTGAATGGACTCCTTTGCGGCCCTAGGGCGACGTGCGGTGGAGGAGTCGCGCCATGAACGCCACGGGGTCCGCAGGGTTCGGGTTTCGCCTCACGTATTGCGCGACAACCGTTGACGGGTGAAGGCGCAGCATGCCGATGACCGTGTCACCCGGCAAGTCTCCGTACCGGTACTGCGCAAGCACGACCACGCGCCCAGCGTAGGCCTGCATCGCAGCGTGGCACGCCGCCTCATACCGCAATAGACCCTCCGGATTCCCGGCGCCCGCGTACGAGTTCATATCCACGAGAACCCGGAGCCGAGTCGTGTTGGACGTTCCGACGTCTGTGAGGTGCCGCGCAACGAGGCGGTACGGATCGAACTGGCGACCTGCCGCCGTGTGGCTGTCGGTCGAGTCAACGACAAGCCGGCCGGACCCAACAGCGTCGTCAAGGTCGATGTCGCTGGCGCCCAAATGAGCGCACAGCGCATCCGCTGCCGCCTGTGGCACAAGGGTCACGCATCGTTCGCCCGACTGGAGGCCATCTCGCAGGAAGGCTAGCGCAGTCTGCTCAGCCTCGCCGCTCGACGTGGCGAGTTGGCACGCGTGTGCACCAACCGGAACACGAACACGTCGGCCGCCCGCCACTAGATCAATCACCCACACCTCCCCAACCAGCCCTATCGTCCGACGGAACGTAGACTCCCACTGTCGATAGTCGCGGGAGCGTCCGCCGCGTCAAGGGATCACCCCATGGCCACTACCCGAACGTTGGATCCCGGCACCACGGTGGTGGCGCCAGCCGAGTCATACCGACTGACGGCACCACCGGGCACGAGCATCGACCTTACAGACGTCGCCCTGCAAAGCCTGGAAGCGTCCGTTGCCAACCTCACCCGAACTGCGGTTGCTCGTCTCTCGGCAAGGCGAGTCTCGCTTCGCTTCAGCGCGGTCGGCGCCACTGCAGCGAGAAGCCTTGAGGCGACCTGGACAAGTATCGGCGCGGCATTCGCCGCAAAGGTTGACGCCAAGACCGTCATCACCCAATGGATGGTTGGTGGCGTGGTCAACGCGAACACGGTCTACGCCGTTGCGGTCGTGTCGCCCCGCGTGACCGGCAATGTTCGCGCGATTGTCGGCTTCTGGGGGGCGCTCGGCCTCGGCATCGGCATCGGCACCATGTCGATCATCGCCCGGTGGGTGCGGATCGGTTCCCCCCGGGCGTGACCTCGGCCAAGACTAGAGGTATGCCTCCTGCGTATCGCGGTCAAAGATGTGCATCTTACTCATGTCAAGCACCATCTCAACCTCGTCGCCGACATCGGCGCGGGTTCGTGGGTCCACACGGGCGACCAGCATCTTCTCTCCGGCGAGGAGATACAGGTAGATTTCCGCGCCCAGCGGCTCGGTGACGTCAACGCGGGCGCGCATCCGGGCAGACTGCTCGACCTCCGGCGGTGCGTACTTGGGCTCATAGAGGTCCTCCGGTCGGATGCCGAAGAAGCACTCGCGATTCGCCTTCGCAACCAATGGAGCGAGCTTGTCCCGAAGTGCTGTTGGGACCTGCACGCGGAATGACCCGCAGTTGACCCACATGTCGCTCATGTCGCCTTCGAGCTTCGCATCGATGAAGTTCATCGACGGGCTGCCGATAAAGCCGGCCACGAACATGTTCTTCGGGTGATCGTAGAGCACCTGCGGCGAGTCGATCTGCTGCAGCACACCGTCGCGCAGGACCGCAATCCGGCTGCCCATCGTCATTGCCTCGACCTGGTCATGCGTGACATAGATGACCGTGGTCTGCAATCGCTGGTGCAGGCGGATAAGTTCGGCACGCATTTGGACCCGCAGCTTCGCGTCGAGGTTCGACAGCGGCTCGTCCATGAGGAAGACCTTCGGCTCGCGCACGATCGCACGGCCGAGGGCGACCCGCTGACGCTGCCCACCGGACAACTGCTTGGGCTTGCGCTGCAGCAGGTCCGCGAGGCCGAGGAGTTCGGCCGCATCCTGCACGCGCCGGTCGATTTCCTTCTTTGGGGTCCGGCGCAACTTCAGGCCAAACGCGAGATTGTCGTAAACGCTCATGTGGGGGTACAGGGCGTACGACTGGAACACCATCGCGATGTCGCGATCCTTCGGCGCGACGTCGTTGACGAGACGGTCGCCGATATACACCGCACCTTCACTGATCTCTTCGAGACCGGCAATCATCCGCAAGGTGGTCGACTTGCCGCACCCGGAAGGGCCGACCAGCACAAGGAACTCCTTGTCCTTGACTTCGATGTTCACGTCGCGGACCGCCGTCACCTCGCCGAAGCGCTTGGTGACGTGTTCGAGGGTAACGCTTGCCATGCCGTTTCCTAACACTGAGTGGGCCAGCCCCGGATGGGGTGCCACGGGCGTACTCGCCCGCACAATGCCGCGCACGCGGGTGGCCAGGACGACGATTACCTCGTCCGGCGACGCCTGAACTGTTCGACCCAAGGCCGTGCGTCACCGGTGTATTGATGCGGCGCACCGCCGCCACCGTGGGCCGGTTCGCCCGCGGATGGGGTCGGATGGCACGCGCGCCATGTCGGCGCCTCGTTTGTCACCCCGTGCATTCCCCCCGCGCCGGACCGGTCTTCCCCTGCCAGACCTGACGCGCGGCGAGTGTAGCATCGCCTTGGGGTTCGCGAGTCACCCCACCTGCGCACCGAGGGCGGGAGGCCGCACCCAATGATTCTGGGCACGACGATCGCCATCGCGGCCGGACTGAACCCCTACGTCACCGCACTCATCGTTGCCGCCCTCGCAGGTCTGGCGTCGCGGGTCCAAGTGACAGGGCCATTGGCCAGCGTCGACCCAACCATGTGGCGCACTGCGATTGCGTTTGCGGCCATTCTCGCGGGGATCGACCTGACGGTCGGGAAGCTGCGCCATCGCTTCCTCACGATGCGACTGGCCAGCTTCGGATTCGCCGTGGTCACCGGCGGGGGCGGCGCAGTCATCGGCATCGGGGACGTCGGCGACCCACTCGTCGTCGCGGCTGCAGGGGCCTTCGTCGCCGCTTCGACGTCGGTCGCCGTCACCCTCGTCGCGCGCGCATCCATGGCGTCGCGAACATGGCTTCGCCTCGGTCACATCCCCGTCATGATGATGGCCACGGTGGTCGCCGCCGTTGCTGTGCCCCTCACCCTGGCATTCGGATGGCCTGGAACTGTCCTCGCCGGTGTCGTCGCGACCGTCTACACGGCGGCCGCTGCGCGCTCCCGGTTCGCCCCGAAGCCGCCCGCACCGAACACCTAGCGCCCGAGGGATCGCTTCAGCAGGTGCAAGTTCTCAAGCGCGAGGCCGGTTCCAAGTGCCACGCACTCAAGCGGCCGCTCTGCCACATGGCAAGGGATCCCGGTAACGTCGGCCAGCAGCCGATCAAGGTGCCGCAGCAGGGACGTCCCGCCGGTCATCACGAGCCCCTTGTCGAGGATGTCGGACGACAGTTCCGGCGGCGTCCGTTCAAGGACGAACTTCACGGTGTTGACGATCTGCTCGAGAGGCTCAGCAATGGCTTCAGTGATCTCATCTGAAGTCACCGTGACGGTCTTAGGCAATCCCAGAATCTGGTCGCGCCCACGCACCTCCGTGCGCAACGTTGTCTCGAGGGGGAGCGCCGACCCAACTTCGATCTTCACCTCCTCGGCCATGTGATCGCCGATGTTGAGGTTGTGCCGACGCCGGATGTATGCCGAGATGGCCTCGTCGATCCGGTTTCCGCCGACCCGCTCCGAACGCTGGACCACGATCCCGTTGAGGCTGATCACCGCAACCTCAGTGGTGCCCCCGCCGATGTTGACGATCATGTTCCCCGAGGGGTAATTGATCGGGACGTTTGCGCCGATCGCCGCCGCCAATGGTTCCTCGATCAGGTAGACCTCACGAGCCCCTGCCGAGTAAGCCGCGTCGGTTACGGCGCGGCGCTCCACGCTCGTGACCCCGCACGGCACGCTGACCATCACCTCAGGCTTCCACAGGCGCACACGGCCGCACACCCGGTGGATGAAGTACCGCAGCATCGCCTCAGTGACAACGTAGTCGGCGATGACCCCAGACCGCATCGGACGGATCACCTGGATGGTGCCGGGTGTGCGCCCGAGCATCTGATTCGCGGCGTCGCCGACCGCCTCGATCCGGTTGTCGACCGTCGAGATCGCGACAACCGACGGCTCCTTGATCACAATCCCTTGTCCCCGAACGAATACGAGGACATTCGCGGTCCCAAGGTCGATTCCCAACTGCCGCCCGAACACCCGCGGTCCTTCCGTTTAACCCGTCCACGTGTCGGAGCGGGGCGTGTGCCCACTCAAACAACTGTCCAAGCGGGGCGCACCCACTCACTATGACAGAGGGGAACGACCGGTACTCGTCGGCGGCAAAGGTGACGCGCGGAACCTTACGAACCGTCGATCCGGAGCACGGCCCCGAGCGACGTGAGCCGACCTGCGAGGTCCTCATAGCCGCGTTCGGCGTGATGGAAGTCGGCAATCTCGGTCTCGCCGGAGGCGCACATCCCTGCAATGATCAGGGCAAGGCCGCACCGGAGGTCGAGGGCGCGCACGCGCGCACCCACGAGCCTCGTTGGACCGTAGATATAGGCCTTTGTCGCAAGTTCGGTCTCACGCTCGCCAACTCCCCCGTTCGTCTCGATCTGGGCGCCGAGTGCGCGCAACTCGTCGACATACCGGAAGCGAGACTCGAAGACCCGTTCGTGGATGATGCTCTGCCCCGTCACTTGGGTGAGGAGAGCACCGAATGGCGTCTGGAGGTCGGTCGGGAAGCCGGGGTAGTGGATCGCCTGGACCTCGACTGCCTGCAAGCGACCATCGGCCGCCACGCGCACCCGATCGGCCGTGACCTCTATCGTGGCCCCGCACTCCGCGAGCTTGTAAAGGACGGGGTCAAGGTGCTCAGGGATGCAGTCGTGGATTACGACGTCGCCGCCAGTTGCAACCGCGGCGATCGCGAAGCTCCCGGCTTCCATCCGGTCCGGGATCACGCGTGTGCAAGCGCCATGCAGCGTTGCGACGCCGTGGATCTCGATCCGGGGAGTACCCGCTCCGTGCACGCGCGCGCCCATCCGGTTCAAGTGCTCTGCGAGAGCGACAACCTCTGGCTCGCACGACGCGTTGCGGATGGTCGTCGTTCCCTCCGCAAGGCACGCGGCCATCATGAGATTCTCGGTGCCGGTGTGGCTCGGGTAGTCGAGGTAGATGCCAGCACCCCGCAATCCGGTCGCTCGAATTCGGTAAATGCCGTCGCCCTGCTCGACCACCGCCCCCATCGCCTGAAAACCACGAATGTCGACGTTGACGGGGCGCTCCCCAAGGTTGCAGCCACCGGGACGCGGCGCCTCCACGTGACCGAGCCGGGCCAGCAGCGGGCCAGTCATGACAAACGAGGCACGCTCACGCGAAGCCAAGGCTCCCTCGAGTCGGTCAGTGATGAGGCGCTCGGCGTGGACGGTCACGCGATGCGCCCCGGGCTCCCACGTCACAATCGCCCCGAGACCCTCGAGCAGCGATGCCTGGGTCCGGATCGCCTCGATCGTGGGCACGTTCTCCAGCACGACCGGCTCGGAAGTGAGTAGGGCGCTCGCCATCATCTTGGTGGCGGCGTTCTTCGCCCCACCAGCGCACACCGCACCCCTGAGACGCGCGTCACCCTGCACCACCGCGCGGCGTCCCGCCACCGCCGGTTGCTCAACGGCGACGACTGGAACCGGGAATGCGTCGGCGATCACGTTTGGGGGCTTCCCACGTGCCGTGAAACGCACCACCGAGGTCAGCGGCGCGCCGGCGAGGCGACACGCGGCGCGAGCCGCCAATCACCTGCGGCCATGGTACTCCGATGTCTGCGTCCCCAGTGTGCTGGGCTAGTTAGGGCGGCGCATCGCGGCTCGGCCGCGCGTGATCTCGGCGACGCGGATACGGGCAATCGCGCGGCTCAGGGCGATTGATGCACGGGCTGCCTCGGCATTCGATTGCTTCTGAGCGAGTACCGCCTCGGCCCGTTCCCGCGCGGCGATTGCACGCTGCAGGTCAATGTCTTCGGCGCGCTCGGCAGCGTCAGCGAGAATCACCACCTGGTTTTCACGTACTTCGAGGTAGCCGCCGGACACGGACAGCACCTGTTCCGTGGACCCACGCCCTAGGCGGAGCTGACCGGGCACAAGCAAGGTCACGAGAGGCGCGTGCGCAGGCAGGATGGCGACCTGTCCAGAGGCCGTCTGCGCCACAACTACATCCGCATCCTCGGACATGATGACCTGCTCAGCGGCGATGATTTCAACATGCAAGGGCATGTGTTTCCCCCAGTACCGGCCGCACGCGCCAACCAGAAAATAAGCGGTGCCTAACGCGACGGTCTGCCGCCTTGAGTCACTGCGCCGCCATCTGGCGTGCCTTTTCGACCGCCTCATCGATCCCGCCAACGAGGTAGAAAGCCTGTTCCGGCAAGTCGTCATGCTT
>CAILQO010000221.1 GCA_903836285.1 uncultured Chloroflexota bacterium | reverse complement strand
CCCCCAGCGCCGAAGGGCGAGGATCGAGCCATGCGACACAGCGCAGAAAGACGGAAGGCCCAAGAGGAACGAGGGCATACGACGGAGAGATGAAAGGGCGAATGCATCCTCCTCAGCGAAGCGCCTCCGTAGGAGGAATCGACTACTCGGATAACGATTGGCGCAAGCTCCTGGCTGCCGAAGGGCGAGTGGACTGACATGAAGTCATCCTCCCGCGACGACCGTCGTGCCTGGCGCGTGCTCGCGGTAGGCATCTGGGTGGGTGCGCTGGCCCTCGCGGCGGGGGGCCTCATTCTGGCGCGGACGGTGCTGGACCGCGGAGTGACGTACGGGGAGGCCGCGGCATCGACGCCACGTGACGTGCCGATGCGCGCGGTGAACGTGCAGCTCGAGATGGAGCCGGACGAGGCGGCCGTGGCCCGGACGCTGGACATGGTCCGCGATGCCGGCCTCGGCTGGATTCGGCAGCAGGTGAGCTGGGCGGACCTTGAACCCGGCCACAAGGGCAACTTCTGGGACGGCGATCGCGGGCGGCCGACGTGGGCGCGGCTCGATGCCGTGGCGCGCCTCGCCGCCGAGCGGGGCCTCCGGGTGATCGCGCGTGTTGAGCTGCCACCGGACTGGGCACGCCCGGCGGGGAGCTTCAAGTCGCATCCGCCGTCGAACGTGCGGGACTATGCCGACATCGTCGCGGCGATCACCTCACGGTACCGCGGGCAAATCGACCATGTGCAGTTGTGGAACGAACCGAACCTCTCCGAGGAGTGGGGGCGACGGCCGGTCGATGCCGCGGCGTACGTCGAGCTGCTGCGCGCCGGCCATGAGGGTGCGCGTCGCGGAAATGCGCGGGCGGTTGTGGTGGCGGCGTCGCTCGCCCAGACGCTGGAACCGGACCTTGAAACGGCCGCGGGCCTCGACGACCTCACCTACCTCGACCGCATGTACGCCTTCGGTGCGGCCCCGTTCTTTGACGTCGCCGCGGCGAACGGCTACGGCCTCTGGACGGGGCCTGATGATCGGCAACTCGGTGCGGGCTACACCAACCTGTCACGCCTCCTCCTGGTGCGCGACGTGATGGCCCGGCACGGCGATGCGGGCAAACCACTGTGGGTCAGCGAGTTCGGCTGGAATGCGGAGCCACCCGGTTGGGACGGCCGCCCGTCGCCGTGGGGGCGGGTGGACGAGGCAACCAAGGCGGCCTGGCTGCAGGCGGGGTGGGACCGTGCCGGACGCGAGTGGCCGTGGATGGGCCCGATGGCGGCATGGCTGATGCGCCAACCCCGACCGATCGCCGATGACCCGACGCAGTTCTTTGCGCTGGTCCGCCCCGACTGGTCGACCACGCCCGCGTACGACGCGCTCGTCGCCGATGCCCGCTCGCCGGTCCTCGGTCCCGGTACGTGGCCGGATGGGGCGCCGGGGATCAAGTACATCGGGACGTGGCAGGTGAGCCCACGCCCGGGCGGGTCGCTGCGCGAGACCCCTGCACCCAACGCGCACGTGCGGCTGCGCTTCCGCGGGACGGGCATTGACCTTGTGTCCCCGGTGGGGCCGGAGCGAGGCGTCGCGTACGTCACGGTCGACGGGTCGTACCTGCTGGCAGGCCAGTTGCCCCGCAACCGGTTCGGGCAGGCGATGATCGACTTTGGCGCGCCGGAGGCCCGGGATGCCGTGCGGTTCGCCGTGGCGTCGGGGCTGCCAGACGGTGAGCACCGGCTTGAGCTGACGGTGAGCGGCGACGCGGGCACTGGGTCGTCGGCGCCCGGGGTCGGCATCGACGGGGTGGTGGTCACGCGCGAGCGGGGTTCGGCGCCGGAGGTGCTGCTTGCCGTGGCGGGCGTGGCATCGGCGGGCGCGGCGGGATGGTCGCTGCGACGCCCGGCGCGGGCTGGTTTGGTGCGGGCAGGTGCGGCCCTGCTGCCGGAGTACTCCCGGGTCCTGCTCCTCCATCGCGGCCAGGAAGGGGTGACGTGGCTGGTGCTTGCGACCGTCGCAGCGTTGCCGTTGGCGTCGCTGGCGGTGGCCACGCCGGTCGGTCGCTTTTCGGCGGTGGAGCTGCTGGCGCTCGCAACCATCGGTGCGGGAGCGTTGGCGGCGTGGCTCGGCTCCCTACCCACCCCGGGAAGCGCGGAGCGCCCGTACTCGGTCGCGCGGGTACCCCGTCTCGCGGACCTCGACGGCGAGCGATGGGCGGGAGTGCTGCTGCTGGTGGGCGGGACCATCGGTGCGGCGGTGGCGACGTACCCTGCACCGGCTTGGCGGGAGTGGCGGCTCCTCGTGGCGGAACCGCTCGCGTGGTACCTCGTTGCAGGCACGGTCGTGCGTCGTCCTCGCGGGGCGCTCGATCTCGCACGCGCGCTGGTCGCCGGGGCGGCGATCGCTGGGCTCGTCGCCGTGGGGCAAGCGATGAGCGGTGTGGGTGTGGTCGACGCGGAGGGGGTGGAGCGCGCCCGGGCGTTCTCGCCCAGCCCGAACAACTTGGCCCTGCTGCTGGGGCGCACCTTGCCGCTGGCCGTGGCGGTGGCAATCTCGCGCGGGGGGCGGGTCGCGTGGGTCGCCGTGGTCCTCATCGGTGCGGGGCTGGCGGTGAGCTGGTCGCGGGGCGGGTGGGTCGCGGGCGCGGTTGCGGTGGCGTGGCTCGCGTGGCGATTGCGTGCGACGCGTGGGCGGAGCGAACCACCGGCCACCAGGCACGTGCAGCCCCCGCCCTACCCCCACCCCAACCTGGCCCAGAGGATCCCATTCCGTGTCGCGGCGTGGGCCGTCGTGGCAGTCCTGGTGGCGGTCACGATTGGCGCTGGATCGATGGTGGCACTCAATCGCGTTCGCACGCTGCTCGACGCGGATGGGTCCGGGCTCCTGCGGGTGAGCGTGTGGGGTTCGGCAGTGGCCATGGTCCGCGACCACCCGTGGCTGGGGATTGGGTTGGACCAGTTCGTGTACGCGTATCCCGGATACCTGCAGGTGGGGGCGTGGCGCGAGCCAAACCTCTCCCATCCCCACCAGTTCATCCTGGACGCGTGGCTGCGGCTTGGCGTGCTGGGCGTGGCGGCGATCGTTGCGCTCTGGTGGTCAACCTGGCGCCGGAACCGTGACGCGTCGCGGTCCGGGCTGGCCGGTGGTGCGGTGCTGCGGCACGGCGCGACGGCGGCGCTCGTGGCGATCGTCGTGCACGGGTTGGTGGACAACTCGTACTTCGTGCTGGACCTCGCGTATGCGACGTGGGCCATTGTGCTGGTGCATCGTGGGGCGTCTGCACGCGAACGCGCCTGATTGGCCCGGGGTGCTTTCGTGATCCGGTGGACCCGTGCACCACGACAGCCCCGTTGACCTCCACAAGCCCGTTCCCCAATCCCTGCCCCGAGAGGGAAAGCCCGTTCCCCGACCCCTGCCCCGAGGGAGATAGCCCCCTCCCCAACCCCTCCCCCGAGGGAGAAAGCCCCCACCCCAACCCCCACCCCCCAAGCAGGCGAGGAATGAGCATACGGTGGGAAAATGAAAACGGGAGAGGGGCTGCCCGAATGGTGACGATGGCGCGCGGCGGTGACATTGCCCGGGGAGGCGACGCGCCGCCGCCATGG
>CAILQO010000220.1 GCA_903836285.1 uncultured Chloroflexota bacterium | reverse complement strand
GTTGCGGCGGGCGCCCGGGGGCGGCGTGCCGGTGATCTGCCGGATCGAGGACGGGTCGGTCGTGCTCGACCCCCGGACGGTGCCACCCGGTGATGACATCCTGGTGGCCGAAGCGGTTGCCTCGGCGGTGGGCGCGTCGCGTCGCGCCGAACCATCACGGAGCGATTGAGAATAGGGGGCGCCCGTTGATCTTGAGCCTCCGGCCGCCTATAGTGCATGGGGAGCCCACCCTTGGGAACGTGCGTCGATTCGCACGGCGCACACAACCTGACATGCCCACCCACGACCTGAGGCATCGACGATGAGCCCGCGACCGATCTTCCTGACCGTCGACGGCAAGCGCAAGCTTGAGGAGGAACTCGACCGTCTCGCGATGCAGCGGCGGGGCCTGCTTGAGCGGATCCAGGAGGAGCGTGAGGTCGGGTCGTTTGGGGACGCCGCCGAACCGGACTCGGATCGCATCGACCTCGCGTTCGTCGAGGGGCGCATCCAGACGATCGAGCTCCAACTTCGGACCGCGCAGATCATCCCCGAGGAGCACGGCAAGCAGGTTGTCGGCCTCGGATCGAGCGTGGAAGTCGAGGACGACGATGGCGAACACGACTCCTACACCATCGTCGGCACGCCCGAAGCGGACCCGCTGCACGGCCGGATTTCGAACGAGAGCCCGGTTGGCCATGCGCTGATCGGAAAGAAGGTTGGGGAGGTTGCCGAGGTGGTCACCCCTAACGGCGTCATCCGGTTCACCATTCGCGCCATCGGCTAGCCCGTCAGGGTGCCGGCCGAGGTTTGGTACCGTCGCATCTTGTGACATCCCCCTCACCTGAAGCAGAGGCGATGCCGTCGGCAATCGCGGATGACCAATACGTCCTGGCGCGGCGCACGAAGCTGGCGCGCCTGCGTGAGGCGGGGATCGACCCGTTCCCACCGCACTTCACCCGGACCCACACCAACGCCGAGGCACGCTGCGAGTTCGACGACCTTGTGGCGCGCGGTGCCATCGTCACCCTGTCCGGGCGCGTGACGCTCCTTCGAACCATGGGCAAGGCAACCTTCGCGGAGTTGCGCGACGGCTACGACCGCTTCCAGGCCTACCTGCGGGTGGACGGGACTGGCGACGACGCCTACCGATTGTTCCTCGACACGGTCGACCTCGCGGACACAATCGGCGTCACCGGCACGCTGTTCACGACCCGGACTGGCGAGAAGACGTTGCAGGCGACGTCATGGGTGATGCTGTCGAAGGCGCTCAGGCCCCCGCCAGAGAAGTGGCACGGATTAACCGACGCAGAAGCGCGCTACCGTCGGCGCCACCTTGACCTCATATCGAATGCCGAGGCGCGTGATGTCCTCCGCAAGCGCGCCGCCATCGTGCGCGAGGTCCGCCGGTTCCTGGACGACCGGGGATTCATCGAGGTCGAAACCCCGGTCTTGCAGGGGCAGCATGGGGGAGCGACCGCCCGCCCATTTCACACGCACCACAACGCGCTTGACCGTGACCTCGCCCTACGCATCGCGCTCGAGCTCTACCTCAAGCGACTGCTGATCGGCGGCGTCGACAAGGTCTACGAGATTGGGCGGGTCTTCCGGAACGAGGGTATTTCACGGAAGCACAATCCCGAGTTCACGATGCTCGAGACGTACGAGGCATACGCCGACTATCGCGACGTGATGGCGATGGTGGAAGCGCTTGTGTCGACGGTTGCCCTAAACGTTCTCGGGACGATGGTGATCACCGTTGACGGCAAGGATGTCGACCTGACGCCGCCGTGGCCGCGTCGGTCGCTTCGCCAGGCGATCCTCGATGAGTCGGGCATCGACTACGCACTGCACCCGACGCTTGAGGCGCTTGACGGTGCAGTGCGCGCCGCCGGGTTGCGCGTCGAACCGCAGAAGACGCGCGCGCAGCTGATAGACCAGCTGCTTTCAACATTCGTCGAACCGAAGATCGTGAACCCGATCTTCCTCGTCGACTACCCGGTTGATCTCAGCCCGTTCGCGAAGCGCAAGCCGGGCGAGGCCGATGTGGTGGAGCGATTTGAGGCATTCGCTGCAGGGGTGGAGATCGGCAACGCGTTCACGGAGTTAAACGACCCGGACGACCAGTACCAGCGGTTTCTGGAGCAAGCGAAGGCGTCCGTGGCTGGCGACGAGGAGGCGCACGTGGTGGACGTCGACTTCGTTGAGGCGATGCAGCACGGGATGCCGCCCGCAGGTGGCCTTGGGATCGGCATTGATCGGTTGTGCGCGTTCCTGCTCGACCAACCGAGCTTGCGTGAGGTGATCGCCTTTCCGACGCTGCGCGCCGAAACCTGACCGCTGCGGGTCATTGCTACCATCGTTAGGCCACGCGCCGAGAGGTGCTCCCCGGAGGGATGGCCGAGTGGTCGATGGCAACCGTCTTGAAAACGGTAGTCCGCAAGGACCGGGGGTTCGAATCCCTCTCCCTCCGCCCCTTGGCTTCGCCCGTGACCCACGTGGGCAGTGGGAGTAGCAGGGCGGCGTGTTGGGCAATGAAGCGGTCGATGGCTCGGGCATTCGGCAGCATCGGCCGTTCTCAGGGGTTTCCCCGGATGCCACGCGAGTTGGATCGGCCTACGCTGTTGCCATCGAACCGGGGCGCAGGCCTCGAGACCACAAGCAGGAAGGAGACGGACGTGGGACCGAACTTCTTCAAGGAACCGCAGGCAAGGTTGGGAGTCTGGCAAGTTGACAGGTAGGGCCCGCGAGTCGGCAGGCTCGCGGGCCGCCAAGAACGGGTGAGGCGAAATCGCCACACGACCTCGGGTGCGCCGTTCCCGCCACGATGCGGCATTCGGCGACGGGTCAGGCCCGATGGGCCTCGGCGTCTCGTCCGACCAGTTCACGGCATGGCAGCGACTTTCACCGCCCGGCATTCAGGCACCGTTCGGCGACCAAGTCCTCCGCTCACCCAATCGGGGGAGCCGTAGTAGTTCGAAACGGTGTCGATCGAGGAGCCCCGCGTCCCCCCACCGGACGCGGGGTTTCGTCGGTTTCGCCCTGCATGAACCGCGTGGGCTTGCCCGCGTAGGATTGCGGGTGTGATGGATCGACCTGAAACTCCCGCATCCCAGCTGCGTCGAATTGCACTTGCGTGCGCCACCGCCGCGCTTGCCTTGGCACCGGCGAGCTTCCTGGTGCCTTCGTGCGGCGCACCTTCGTCGCCCGGTTCCGGGCAGTCCCGGCCGCCTGCGCCGTCCTCGACCCCGGTTCGCTGACGCGCGATCGACAGGATGCGGCCGGGCAGTCGCGCGTGGTTTCGGCCGTCAGGTGCGCGCGGCGCGGAGCCGCGGTGCGATGCGTTGGACCGCGAAGACGACCAACGCAACGACGCCGACGGCGACGAACACTCGCTCGTAGGTGTTGACGATGCCGATGATCGCCTCCCAGTTCTCTCCAAGGACCCAACCCCCGAGGGTGAGCGCAGCCGTCCAAATGGCGCTCCCGAGGGTGGTGTAGGCGAGGAACGGCAGCATCGGCATGCGGTTCATCCCGGCGGGGATGGATATCAGGCTGCGAATCAGCGGGATCATTCGCCCGAAGAAGACGACGGATGCGCCGTGCTTGGCGAAGAACGCCAAGGTGCGATCGACATCGCCTTCCGAGAGGAGCCAGAAGCGCCCATATGCCCGGACGAATCGGCGGATGATTGGTTCGTCGGCCACCAACCCGAGGTAGTAGAGGACGACGGCCCCAGCCACTGTTCCCGCGGTGCCTGCCACGATGCTCGAAATCAGGTCCATCTTGCCGTCTCGTGAGAGCCATCCGGCGAACGGCATGACGAGTTCCGACGGGATCGGCGGGAACACGTTCTCGGCGAACATCACGATCGCAATGCCCACGTAGCCGAGGGTGAGGATGGTGTCCTGGATGACAGTGCGAACGAACTCGAGTAGCGGTGCAAGCATCAATGGCCCCTGGCGTCGGTAGCGCGGTAGAGCGCCGTACGCGCCCTCTACGGTACCGGTCGGGCGCCCTCCGGCACTACCATGGCCCACGCACGGAAGGAGTGCCATGCCAGCAACAACCTCGATCACGGTGATCGGCGCCGGGAGCGCGACGTTCTCACTTGGGCTCGTCAAGGACCTCTGCCTGACCGAAAACCTGAAGGGCGCCCATGTCGCCTTCATGGACATCGACGCTGGGCGCCTCGCGAACATCACGCGGCTCGCGGAACGATACTCCCGCGAGCTCGGCGCCGACCTGACGTTTCGGTCGACGACCGACCGCGAGTCGGCGCTTGCAGGGGCCGACTTTGTCATCAACACCGCCGACGTGAAGGGGCACCACCATGCGCGACGCGTCCGTGAACTGGCGTCGGCGCACGGCTACTACTACTACGGCTCCGGGATCATCGGGCACTACTACAACTTCTCGCTGATGCTTGGGATCGCCCGCGACATGGAGCGAATCTGCCCGGACGCGTGGCTGATCCAGAGCGGCAACCCGGTGTTCGACGGCACTACGCTCATGACAAGGCAGACGAAGGTGAAGGTCATCGGCCTCTGTCACGGGCACTACGGGTACCTCGAGGTCGCGCGGCGGTTGGGACTTGACCCGACGCGTGTGACGTGGGAGGCGCCGGGCGTCAACCATGCGATCTGGCTAACCACGTTCCTGCACGATGGTGAGGATGCCTACCCGGTCCTCGACGAGTGGATTCGGGCTGAGGGGCCACGCTTCTGGGAGACGCACGTTGCCCAGCGCACGCACGACATCCAGATGAGCCGCGGTGTCATCGACATGTACAAGCTGTACGGGTTGATGCCAATTGGCGACACCCCACGCCTCGTCGGTTGGTGGTACCACACGGACCCTGACACGAAGTTGCGCTGGTTCGGGCCACCGTGGGGCGGACCTGACACGGAGTCAGCCCGTCCGGTGCACGTCCAGCAACTGACCGAACGTTTGGCGCAAGTCGATGCCGTGCTGAAGGACGACGCTGCGCAGGTCACTTCGGTGTTCGGGAGGGAGCGGACGCGGGAGCAGCAGGTACCGATCATTGACGCCATCGCGAACGGTGTCGCCGGGTGCTTCCAGGTGAATGTGCCGAACACCGCCGGAGTACTTAAGGGCGTGGCCGAGGACGTGGTTGTCGAGGGCCAAGCATGGATTGACCGAAGCGGCGTCCACCCGATGCGACCGGTGCGCCCCTTGCCTGCCCGAATCTTCCGGGAGGAGGTTTCGCCGAAGATCGATGAGATGGAACGTGGCTTGGAGGCGTACCTGACCGGTGATCGTCGGCTCGTGCTGCTCGACATCCTGGCCGACGCCCGGACGCGGTCGCGCGAGCAAGCGGAGGGCATGCTCAATGCGCTACTGGCGATGCCCGGGCATGAGGAGGCTGCCTCGCACTTCCGTTAGGCTGCACCGCCGCCCTTTCGTCAGGACGGTCGAGCGGCAGCGAAAAACGACCGGGGCGCAAGCTCGC
>CAILQO010000219.1 GCA_903836285.1 uncultured Chloroflexota bacterium | reverse complement strand
CACTAGACCTGCTATGCGATCCCTCCGGGTCGCGCACGGGACGGGTGGCGCCCGTGACCCGAGTATACCCGGACGCCTTCTCGTGACCCTACCGGACTGGCTTCAAGCGGCGCAGCACGAGGGGCCACGTGAGATGCCAGAAGGCGTCATTTACGTACGGGTTCAGAATGCTCGGCCACCCAACCCAGTAGACCTGGCTCATCACGTTGTGGTGGAAGCTCTGGACGAGGGGCACGTTTGGCAAGTCACGGAGCCAGACGTCCATCGCCTCCGGAAAGAGGTCGAGCATCCGCCGGTCGCCGACCGGGACCTGGTTCATCTGGTCAACAACACGGTCGAATTCCGGGTCGCTCCAGCGAGACCAACTGCCGCCTGCCCCACCAGCCGCCGCTGACTCGGACGCCGTGTTCCGGCCATGGAAGAGTGTCAGGGTGAAGTGCGGGTCAACGACACTCGCGCCGTGCCCATAGATCCACGCGATTGCCCGGCCAGTGCGGATACGGTCGAGCCAATCCGGCGGCTGGTCGTACGATGCGTCAAACCCCTCCAGGCGCAAGAGCTCCGCGAGGACCGGGCCGAGATCGGCCCATTGCGGGTGCCCGACGATCGGAAGGCGGAGCCGGGTTCCGTCCCGTGCCCAGAAGCCCGAGCCATCCCGTCGGAACCCCATTGCCTCCATGCGCTTCGCGACCTCGCGCGGCGCGTACCGATTCGACGGAAACTCCCAGAGCCGGTATCGAACCGACTCCAAGTACGGCTCAAGGGCGCGAAAGCTTGGGTACGGCAGGGCCGTCGGCTCGCCAAATCCCTCCTGGCCGACCTCCACGAGCCGACGACGGTCGATCGCAAAGGAGATTGCCCATCGGAGCCGCGGGTCATTGAACGGCGGGACCCGAGTGTCGAACCAGAGGGAGAGCGGCCACCAGTCCACGTTTCCGTAGGGCGGGCGACCGAACGAGTACGTCATCAGTGCCATGCGCTCGCTCAGGGCGGTCCCTGACTGCGGCTTGCCTGCGGGCGCATACGCGCCATCAAGGTTTCCGCCCGTACGCGCACCGTCGACCCCCTCGCCGACCAGCGCGCGTGCGGTGCTGTGAACCATCGTCCAAGAGTGATCGATCTCGCCCCGGGTCATGCCCATGGCCAACCGGTTCTCGTCGGCGTAGGGAACCACGACAATACGCTCCGGCCCCGGAAGATCTGCGAACTGGGCTACTGATCCCCACCAGTCCGCGCGCCGGTCGAGGAACTTCCACGTGTCTGTCCAAGCGGCCACTCGATAGGGCCCGGTGCCGAACGGCCAGCCTGCGCCGGGGTCGTAGAAGTCGAAATCGGCGAGCTTCCGCCCCCGGAACACGTGTTCCGGGAGGATCTTCAGCCCGGTGTCGTACTTAAAGGTCAGATAGTCAAACAGGAACCGCGGGCTCGGTGACCCAAAGCGCACCACCAGCGTCAGCGGGTCGGCGGCGAATGCATCACGCACCTGCGCCTTCAAGTCCTGCGAGAAGGCCACCGTAGGTGGGGAACCGGCTACAGCCAGCAGGGTGAAGGCCACGTCGCGCGCGGTGAACGGCTTGCCGTCACCCCAACGCACACCATCACGCAGCCGAACGGTCAGCTCGGTCGCGTCGGCGCTGTAGGCGAAGTCGTGCGCGAGCCAAGGGATCATGCCCGGGCCGACGGCTGAGAAGTAGAACAGCGGTTCCCACAACGCTGCGTGCCCGGTGTAGTGGGTGGAGTTGAAGTGATACGGGTTACCGACCCCTGTGTCACCGAACCGACCGACCATGGACCCATTCATCACATGCAAGGTTCGGTGACGAGGGACTGTTGGCAGGGTGACCCCCGATGCGCTCGTGGGCGCGCAGGCGGCGGCCATTCCCCCCGCAGCGAGTGATAGCCATCCTCGGCGCCCCGCGCGGCGCGTGAACAGGCTTTCCGGCGAGGTGGATTGGCCGTCCATCAAATCGTGCAGGGACTGAAGTCGACGGTCGCTAACCGAACAGGTTCGCGTTGCCGTAGTCAAGCGGGGACCGGAGCATCGGCTCGGATCAAGCCGGCAGCCTTGAGATCCGACCAGAGCGAGCCCGGGACTGGGGTACGCAGCCAACTGAGGTTTGCCCGCACCTGATCCGGATGGTTCGGCCCTGGGATGATGGACGCGACGAGCGGATGGGCGAGCGGGAACTGCAATGCAACCGCACCAATCGGTACCCCGTGTGCAGAACACACTGCCTCGATTGCCGCAACACGCTTGGAGGTCGCGTCCTCGACCGGACGGTAGGCGTACGTCGCAGCCGAGCCCGTCCGGCTTGCCAATATTCCCGATGCGAATGGCGCACCAATGACCACGCCTGCGCCATGGGCCTCGCACAATGGGAACTCAATATCGAGCGCACCTTGGTCGAGCAGCGTGTAAGGCATGGCAACGATGAAAAAATCAATTGGGAAACGCGGCAGGAAGCGAGGGATCATGCCGAGCATGTTGATCCCGGCACCAATCGCCTTGATCTGGCCGGACGCCTTCAGCTCGGCGAGCGCGGCGAAACCTCTGCCGTCCTCAAGTTGGCGCAGGAATGGCTCTACGCCATCGTCGCCGTGGTGCATCGGGTCAAGGTCATGAATCAGTAGGGCATCAATCTCCGGGATGCCGAGGCGCTGGATGCTGTCCTCGTACGAACGCATCACACCGTCCCGCGTGTAATCGAAGCGAATCTCGATCGGAAGCGACCCATCGACCATCGCTGCAGCGAACGCTTGCGGGTCGGCTGGTCGGTGAAGCGTGCGACCGATCTTGGTCGTCAGTACGTAGGCGTCGCGAGGTTTCGGGCGCAACGCCGCCCCGAGGCGCAACTCGCTCTTGCCCCGGCCGTACCACGGAGCGGTGTCGTAGAAGGAGATACCCGCTGCCCACGCCGCCTCGACCGTGGCGAGCGCCTGCGCCTCCGGGATCGCGCCGCGCATGTCGCCGATCGTGGCGGTCCCCAAGCCAACGGCCGGAAGGTGCAGGTTCGTGCGTCCAAGACGGCGCAGCTGGTACGGATCCATCGTTCGCCAGTATCGCACGCACAGGTATCTCAACGGCGAGATCAGGCCGGACCCAGAGCCACTGCAACGGCGATGAACCGCAGCGCGGGTCCCGGCAGGTCGTCCGAGCAAATCAGGATCTGCAAGTGCCACGCGAAGCAGTGAAGGATCACTCGAACTTGCGTCGATGCGCCTTGCAGGCAGAAGACTTGTGGGACATCGCGGATCGGCGCGCCAGGCACATCGCTTTCTTTTGGGTCGCGGGCAGACTCCGGCGGGGAGTCGGCGAGAGAGACGGAAGTCCAGAGTGGCGACGGCAACCTCTCTGCGATTGATCCCGATTGTGGTCACAGGCAGACAATTTCGGTCGGTACCCATGCGGGCGGCCCCACCATTGGTGGCGAGCATGACGGGAACGAACCAGTCGCCATGAACTGGATGGTGGAGGGCGTAGGTCTGTATGCATGACAGCAATTCGTAGACTCGCACGGCAGGGCAAGGCCACGAAGTGAGCTCCAGGGTGTGTCGCCCATCGGCGTTGTCAAGGGTCAGCCCGCTTCACTACCAAGTAGGATCGCGTTCCCCACACGGTTCTT
>CAILQO010000218.1 GCA_903836285.1 uncultured Chloroflexota bacterium | reverse complement strand
CGGAGCTGCACGCCCACACCAACTTCTCGTTCCTCGATGGCGCAAGCGACCCCGAGGCGATGGCCGAGACCGCCGCCGCCTTGGGCTTGCGCGGCCTAGCCATCACCGACCACGACAGCCTTTCGGGCATCGTGCGCTTCGGCGCCGCCGCGCAGTCCCACGGTGTTCACCCCATCACCGGTATCGAGTTGAGCGTCGAACCGCCGCTCGCGCGATCCCTGACCGTGACACGCATCTCCCCCCATGACCAGCCGGCGCCGCGCCTTGCCCTCCTCGACGGCGATGCCCCCACGCCGGAGGTTGCCCACCTCGTCCTGCTTGCCGAGGACCTCACCGGCTACCGCAACCTCTGTGCCCTCCTGACGGAGGCGTACCGCCACGGCGGACTCGACGCGCCGCGCGTGCCGTGGGAGGTCCTCGCGCGCCATGCCGGAGGCCTCGTCGCCCTCTCCGGATGCGAGGCCGGAGAGGTGCCACGCGCCCTCGCCCAAGGTGGCCCAGAGGCGGCCCTTGCCATCGCGGCGCGCTACCGAGACACCTTCGGGCGCCACGGCTTCGCCATCGAGTTGCACCGCCACGGGTTACCCGCCGACGGTCCCCGCAACGCCGCCTTGCAGGGAATCGCGGCGCGCCTCGACCTCACCTGCGTCGCCACCCAAGACGCCCACTATCACGATGCGTCGCGCGCGCGGTTGCATCACGTCGTCACCTGCATCCGGCACGGCACCACCCTCGCCGAGGCGGGAGCACTCCTGCGCCCCAACGACGAGTACCGCCTGAAGTCCGGGGCCGAGATGGCGCGACGCTTCCGCGAGGAGCGTGCCCGTGCCGCCTCACCCGCGCAGGACCCCGTGCACGCCACCCTCGCAATCGCCGAACGCTGCGCCTTTACCTTGCACGATCTGCGCTACGAGTTCCCGCGCCCGCGCCTGCCCCACGGCGAGTCGGCCCTGAGCTTCCTCACCCGCCTCGTGCACGCCGGCAAGGTCGTCTTCTATCCGGATGCCTCCGACGAGGTCGAGGCACGCCTTGCCCACGAACTCGACATCGTCGACCAGTTAGGCCTCGCCGGCTACCTCCTTGTCTTCAAGGAGATTGTCGATTGGAGCCAGTCGCAAGGGATCCTTGTGAGCATGCGCGGGTCGGCGCCCGCCTCCGCGATGTTGCATTGCATGGGGTTGTGCCCCATCGACCCCCTCGAACACGGCCTGCTGTTTGAGCGCTTCTGTTCGCCCGAACGGCGCGAGTACCCGGACATCGACCTCGACTTCCCGCATGAGCGGCGTGAGGAGGTGATCCAGCACATCTACGAGAAGTACGGGCGTACGCACGCCGCGATGGTCTGCGAGGTCATCAGTTACCGATCACGGAGTGCGGTGCGCGACGTTGCCAAGGTGCTTGGCCTACCGGCGGCGCGCGCACAACGCCTCGCCGACCTTCTGGACTATCGCGACGCCGACCCGTTGGAGCGCCTCGCCAACGAGGGCATTCGCGGGCGCCTCGCCGACCTCCTCATCGACCTGACCCGGCAACTTGCGGATAGCCCGCGCCACCTCTCGATCCACGTTGGCGGCATGGTCATCTCGTCTGAACCACTCAACCACGTTACGCCCGTCCTGCCCGCACGGATGGAGGCGCGCACCGTCCTGCCGTGGGACAAGGACGACCTGACGATCCTCGCCGAAACCTTTGATGTGCAACTGATCAAGATGGACCTGTTGTCGCTAGGGATGCTGTCGGCGATTGGGCGATGCTTCGACCACGTGGCCGAGTTGACCGGTGAGCGACTCGACCTGCACGGCTTTCGCTACGACCCCGGCGTGTACGACCAGTTGTGCGCCGCCGACACCGTTGGCCTCTTTCAGGTGGAGTCGCGCGCGCAACAGTCGTTCCTGCCGCGCTTGCGCCCACGGAACCTGGCCGACACCGCCATCTCGGTCGGCGCGATCCGGCCCGGGCCCGGCGCGGCGCGGGCGGGTGAACACATCGTGCGGCGCCGTCAGGGGCGCGAACCGATCACCTACCCGGCGCACGAGCTGATCCCCGCCCTGCGCGAGACGTACGGCGTCTTGCTTTGGCAGGAGCAATGCATTCAGGTGGCGGTGATCGCCGCGGGGTACACGCCCGGCGAGGCCGACCAGTTGCGGCGCGCGATGAGCCATAAGCGATCCGAGGAGAAGATGCGCGAGGTCTGCGCCGAGATGGTCGACCGAATGACTGCCCGTGGCTACGACACCTCCACGGCCGAGGCGGTGCGCGACATGGTCGTCGGCTTCGCCGGGTATGGCTTCCCACGGGCGCACGCCTACCCGTTCGCGCACTTGGCCCTGATCTCGGCGACGCTTCGCCTGCGCTACCCCGAGGCGTACTACGCCGCCCTGTTGAATTGCCAACCGATGGGCTTCTACGCGCCCCACACCCTGTTGTGGGACGCCCACCGCCACGGCGTACGCGTGTTACCGGTGCACGTCAACCGCAGTGATTGGGAGTCGACGCTGGAGCCGCTGCCGCGTACTCCCCTCTCCCGCGAAGCGGGGGAGGGGCAGGGGGAGGGGGCGTCTTCCTCCCGCGCCGTTGGTGACGTACAGGGGGAATCTCCCACCGATCACGACCGCCCCATTGCCATCCGCCTCGGGATGCGCGAGGTCCACGGGCTCGGCCCGGCGGCACGCGAGACGTTCGAGGCCGCCCGTGCCGACGGGCCATTCCAGTCGATCGCCGACCTCGTGGTGCGCACCGGCTTCGACCGCGACCGTCTTGAGAATCTTGCCGAGGTCGGCGCCCTGCTTGACCTGCCGTCGGGAGCGTCGACCGGCAAGGTCGGGCCGGGCCGCGACCGTCGCGCCGTCGCGTGGGTGACCGGTGAGTTAGCCGGTGTGGGGCCGGCCTACCTGCCCGGACTGGCGGAGCAACTGGTGACGCGCCCCGACCTCGAACCGATGTCGGCGTGGGAGGAGGTTCAGGCGGAGTACCGCACCCTTGGCTACGCACCGAACCGGCACGCCGTGGCGTGGTTGCGCCCAACCCTTGAGGGACACGGGGCGGTGACGGCGGCCGGACTTGTACGCCAACGGCATGGCCGGGTGGCCCGCGCCGGCGGCTTGGTGATCTGCCGACAGCGTCCGGAGACGGCGGGTGGCGTGTTGTTCCTGACGGTCGAAGACGAGACGGGCCTGTTCAATGCAATCGTGCAGGCGCCGGTGTACGAACGCTTGCGTCGCGTGTTGCGCGGTGAAGGGTTGGTGGTGCTTGAGGGTCCGGTGCAACAGCGCGACGGGACGACCCACCTGATGGTGAAGCAGGCGTGGCCGTTGCGCCCGGGAGGCGCGGTCGCGGTGCCATCCCCCGTGGGGGTGCGTAGTCACGACTTCCGGTAAGGACAGTGTCTCGGCAATGCCGTG
>CAILQO010000217.1 GCA_903836285.1 uncultured Chloroflexota bacterium | reverse complement strand
TTAATTCTGGATCTGGAGGTGGCGGTGGTTCTGTTGGTGGCGTCTGGCATCGCAACGGCGGCCCTTTACCCCGATGCGATGCAAGGGTGGTTCCGCCCCGACCCACCCGATGCCCAAGCGTACAACATCTACTCGTCGTTTTTTAATTACTCGATCAGCAAGGACAAGATCGTCGAGTTTGAGGGATATGAGCTGGGTGAGGCGGGGTTGATGCTTGCGCCGGGTCGGACCGGGGTGCTGACCTTTGCGTTGGCGCGCCCAGGTGGGTCGCTGGTGCTGCTCCGGCCCAACTTCTACAACAAGACGTTTCTGAACAAAATGAGTCAAATAAGTAACTTTTCCGAATTATACTTTTATAATAAGATTGAATTATCTCTGGATGGTGGCACCACATACGTACAAGTAGTTGAAAATGAATCTTTTGGGCAAGTTTTCAGGGATATAAATATCAATCTCACCCCATATTTGAATGAATCAAGAGACTATCGTTTACGTTTTTGGGCATCTAATCCAAACACGGTACATGTTCTTGTTCTACCTTTGATAACTGTGAGTGTCATTGTTGATCCTTATGGATATCCCGGAGAGTCATTCCCGATAGTAATTTATGCGATGATAATTAGTGCGGGACTTTTTTCTATTGCTGATGCGGTTTGGAGGATGCCGAGAAACCGTGATTATATTTGTCCTTTTTTACTTACTATGGGAATTACTGGTCTTGTTTTCATCGGCGTTAAAAATCTTCCTTGGTCAAGTATTGATTATGAATCGAGCGTAATCAAAATACAGTTGCTATGTGCCAGAGTAATCTGCTTAAGTGTGTGCGTTGGCATCATCTTAATACGAATATTCGCGAAAACTCACCGTACATTATTTACTGTTAGATATCTATGTCTACTATCCGGCGTTGCAACAGCCATTGCGATTGAATACCGATGGCGATTGCTATATGAGAGAAAATACGATTTTTTATTTCCCGATGCCCAAGGATACTTGCAAATTGCACGATCATTCTCTGATAAGATGCAGTCACGAGGAGGATCGCAGACCCTTTCTGTTTTCGCGGAGCTATACCACGCAGGATTTGACGGAAGAACTAGCTATTTATCTGTGTTTTTTTTCGGTAATCATAATGGCCGCGAACCACTTTGGCCTGCAATGCTGGACATTATTGGCTCATGGATCGGTTATTCTGCATTTCACACTCGGCTTACTTCACTCATTTTAGGAGCGTTGGTGGTCGGTTTTACGCTGATCGTTGGTTCCAGAACAGTACACGTAGGTGTTGGGATCATCGCCGGCTTACTTGTAATAATGAATGAACCTCATATGTTAAATAACATTCAGGGATTGAGAGAAGAGTTAGTCACTGTTCTTCTAATGAGTCTTGTAGTTATTGTTTGGAATGTGAACGGCGTGGCAGCCGTTATCAGGCGTGCGCCCACGTCGGTGGGGTCAATTCTAGAGATGCGATTGGCTCACCTCTGGCCATTCGCAGGCGTCACGCTGCCTCGTTGGCGCGTGGCTGGGGCGGCGTTGGCTTGCGCGGGGATCATCCTGACGCGTGCCGACATGGTCGTGATGGTCGCAGTGATCCTCGGCACGCTTGCCATCGCGTATCGCTGGGGGTGGCGCACATGGTTACCAATGGGCGCGACCATCTTCATTCTTGTCGCGCCGATGTATCTTGGATATTGGTTCACGCATGGTGACCCGTTTTGGCCGGGGACATATGGGGCGACAGTCAATCGTAATCTTGAGTTTCCGGACCGGATGGGTACGCCGGGGTTCCCGTCGGCGGCGGAGTATGCGGCGAATTGGGCGGCCGGCCCGCTCATCTCGCCGTTCACGTACTTCTTTGGCTATCACTCGGGTGCGCAGTTCATCTCCTACTCGGTAACCGGTTTTGAGCGCATCTTCCGGGAGATCTTGTTCCCCGACCAGCCGATCATCCTTGCGTCGTTCTGGGTCGGGCTTGGCTTGACCATCGTGACGCGTCGATGGGTGGTGCCGTGGGGTATCGCCGTTGGGCTGTTCCCGTTCTATGCGTTCATGGCGGGCGTGCCGAGTGCGTGGGTCTTCCCCGGGCGGTACGCGCACCAGATCTTGCCGTTCGCCGCGATGGCGGTGGCCTATGCGTGGGTCGGCCCGCCACTGATCGTCTGGCATTGGCTCTCCGGGCGCCGCGCATTGCCTCCTGCCACCCCGAGTTTGCGCGGGGATGTCGCACTCGCACAGGGATAATGTGTCGATGAGCAAGGACGAAACCAGTTCCGTGCAGTCTCCTAAGGGCCAACTCGACGGGGCGACGCCGGCGCCAGGAACCGTCGCGCACGCGGCATCCACTGGGGCGATCTCACTGGGTACGACGTCCCCACCCGCGACCGGAACCCAATCTGCGGATGGAGGTACGCGGACGGACGACGACGAGGATCGCCTCCCGACATTTCGGGAGATCGTCGACCTGATCGTGCATCCAATGGTGCTTCGATCGTTCCTCGTGATTCTTGGCATCGTCGTCGTACTGGTCGGCTTACGGGTCCTGACTTGGAACGAGATCGCCGACGGTGACCGATCCCGGTACCTGAAGACGGCGCTCTTCGGTGGCGCGTCGGCGATGATGGTGTGGTTCCTTGTGCTGCTGCAGACCGGAGCGAAGAGCCGACTGCCAGTGTGGTGTGCGGCAGCTGTTCTCCTGGCGGGAGACGCCGTGCACTACGTGCGCCTCGCAAACCCGATTACTTGGGGTGGCTCACTCGTAGCGTTTGATGCGACCTTTGCCGAAGGCCGGCCACTGGACGCCATGTGGGAGGTCGAGACGGCCAACGGCGGCACAGCGAAAGTAGAGGGCAACAGCGCCGTCCTAGCCGCCGGGCCGTCAGCGACGTCCTACATCAGTGCCAAGCTTGAGAAGGATCCGGACGTTCGCGAGAAGTGGTGGCTCCCGTTGGGTCTCGCTACCCTCGAGCGCTCCGAGACCCTCAAGTGGCGTGCGACGGTCGAACGGTCCGGTGGGTACCTCGTCTTGGTTGAGATCCGCAATCTGCTTATACAAGCGGTCCCGTACGGTGTGCACGTGACGTACCCGGACGCTTCCAAGAAGGTGATCGGAAACGAGATTCAAACCCAAGTGACCCTTGACGGCAAGCCTCATGACTGGGAGATCG
>CAILQO010000216.1 GCA_903836285.1 uncultured Chloroflexota bacterium | reverse complement strand
GTAGCGCGCAGCGTTCGGGACGCTGAGGTCGGAGGTTCAAGTCCTCTCTCCCCGACCACCTACACGGACTGCAGTGACACTGCCGGGCGCCCGCTCCCGCGTCACCCTTCAGCTGGCGCGAACGCGGCCATGATCACGGCGATCGTGGCCGTCAACCCCGCCAAGATCCAGAGTTGCGGGCCGGTTTGACCCATGGACTCGCCGATCGCCGCGGCCCCGAACGCAGACACGAAGGCAACCGCCACAATAATGGAGATGAACGGGCTCGGTGACACCCCACCCTCGACCTCGTCGTAGCGCGAACGCCGTTCTGGCGTTGCCGACTGCCCGGGCCGTTGGTCGCTCATCGATCTTCCTCCCGCCCTCAGGCGGTGAAATCAGCCGCTCGGTGCCTCGGGGTAACCCCCTAGCGCCACTAGCTGTCGGCCTTGGCAGCTTTCGGGTCACCACTGGTGGATCGCGCTTCAAGCCTCGACGCCGGCTTGGCAGTCATCGCGTCCTCAAGTCCCGGAACCGGGATGCCCACCATGTTCTGCACATCGTACCCGTACAGGAACACACGCCCCTCCGGGACGACTTCACCACCTTGGGCCGCCACGACGTCGCCGGTAAGTGCATCGACATACACCATCTGTCGACGGAGCACGTAGCCCGGGAAGTACTTCGCGATCTGGAACCACTTCCGGTCGGGCACGTGCTCGTGCGCCCACGCGAAGTTCTCGCGCTCCAGCAACCAGCGATGGACGTTTTGCGCCATGGGTACGACGAAGGTAGCACCTGCCTCCTCGACGGGTCAACCACCGGTTGACGCCCGCCGGAGGCACGGCTACCATCTTGGAGCGGTTCGCTGCGATCCGGAAGCCGTGCCGTGCCTGCCTTGCTCCCGGAACGAGTTTCGACGATGCCCACACGAATCGTGCTTGCCGATGACGAGGCCATCATCCGGATGGACCTCAAGGAGATGCTCACCTCCCTCGGCTACGTCGTCGTGGGCGAGGCGGGAGATGGTCGCACCGCCATCAACGTCGCACGCGAAGTCCGGCCGGACCTCGTGATCATGGACGTGCAGATGCCCGATCTCGACGGCATCGCGGCGGCCGAGGAGATGGCGAGTGAGCAGATTGCGCCGGTCCTCCTCCTGACCGCGTACTCGCAACCCGAACTCGTCGAGCGCGCCCGTGAGACCGCCGCGATTGTCGGCTATCTCGTCAAACCGTTCCGAGAAAGTGACCTGGCTCCGGCCATCGAGGTCGCACTCGCGCGCCACCGCGAGTTCCGCACGATCCAAGGCGAACTGCGCGACATCCACGAGTCGCTCGAGACCCGCAAGGTTGTGGAACGCGCCAAGGGCTTGCTCATGGACGCGCATGGCCTCAAGGAAGCTGAGGCGTTTCGCAAGATCCAGAAACTCTCCATGAACGCCCGCAAGTCGATGCGCGAGGTCGCCGAGGCGATCCTGCTCACCAACGAGTTGTGAGCCTGCTCGGCAAGCCGAGCGTCCAACGCCGGCACGGTTCGGCCGCCACCCTCGCAGCCGCGGACCATTCCCGGCGAAACTGGGCTGCCTCATGAGCTTCCTCCGGCGCAATCGTCACGCCATCCTCGTGCCACTCGTGCTCGCCGTGACGACCGCCGGTTTCGGGTGGAAGCTCCTGTTCACCGGCCTTGTCGTCATCGGGTACGACACGATGACGTACATGTACCCGTACCGCGTGTTCGCCGCCGAGGCGCTGCGCGACGGACGGGTGCCACTCTGGAACCCCTGGATCTTTTTCGGGGTGCCTTTCCTCGCCAACCTCCAGAGTGCCGTCTTTTACCCACTCCATGTCCTGTTCCTTGTCCTGCCCGGCCCGTTCGCCATGAACGCGTCGGTGGTCATCCACTTCTTCCTCGCGGCTTGGTTTGCCGCCCTCGCGGCGCGCGGAATTGCCCGCCTCGACTGGTGGAGCGCCGGGGTCGCTGGGTTGCTCTACGGGTTCTCGGGCTTCGTGGGGGCACAGGTCGGCCATTTGAACCAGTTGAACGCCGCCGCCTGGCTTCCCCTGGCGGCACTCACGATTCATCGCGCCCTCGAGGCCCATGCGATCCGCTGGGCGGTCGCGACTGGCGTGATCCTCGCAGTGCAACTCCTGGCGGGGCACGCGCAGGAGACGTACATGACCGTCGTGGCAGTCGGCGCGTACGTCGCGTTCCATGTCGCCGTCGCGGCGTGGACGCTCGCCCTGCCCGGTCGTGCCCCGCACGGCGACCGCTTGGGGGCGTGGGCACGATCACTCAACGACCACGTCCCGGCCGTCGTGCCCCGCCTGACCGATGCGGGCTTCCGCGGCGGGAGCGCCCTGCGGTGGCGCGCCTGGTGGCGTCACGCGGTGTGGTCGGGCGCGTTGCTCGCACTCGCCGGGGCCTTGGCGGGCGGCATCGCCGCCATCCAAGCACTTCCGACCACCGAGCTGACCGCCGTCTCGATCCGTGCCGGCGGCATGTCGTTCGGCGAGGCTATCTCGTTCTCATTGCCCCCACGCGAACTCTTCGTCGGCCTCCTGCCGACGTTCGGCCTCGCGTCACCAACCAGCAACGAGTTCCTCGGATGGATCGGCTTCTCCGGTGCCACCCTTGTGCTGGCCGGAATCACCTTCCGCGCACGCCAGCCGGCCATCCTCTTCTTCGCGATCCTGTCGCTTGTCGCCCTCCTGCTCGCGCTTGGGAACCACACGCCCATCTACGGCAGCATCTTCCGCCTGCCGGGCATGAACCTCTTCCGGGTACCCGCCCGATGGCTCTTCCTGGCAACTTTCGGCGGAGCGATCGTTGGCGGCGCCGGCTTCTCGTTCCTGCGCGCACCGTCCCCAATCCCGGCAGCGAACGCCGTCGCGCCACGACCGTGGTTTCGCCTCGTCGCCGCCAGCCGCCTGATGCTCGCGGTTGCGGTCGTCACTGGCGCCGCGACACTCATCTGGCCCCTGCAGCACGTTCGCGCAGAACCGGCCGCCGAGCCGCTCGTGCCGGTCTGGATGGCGCTTGCCGCGATCTCACTGCTCCTCGCGTTCGGCGCCCTCGCGGCCGCCCCATCGAGGATTGCGACCGCCGCCCTCGCACTCGCCGTGGCCGCCGAACTCGGCGCGGCGAGCGCTGCCCTTGAGTACAACAACCCAAACCCGCCCGGCGTCTACCTCGACTCGCGCCCGCCGATCGACGCCCTGCGCGACGCGCTGCCTCCCGGGCGCACCCTCGCCGTCGCTCGGACCGGGTACCAGCCGTTCGACGCGCCGCTCATCCAAGGTGCGCACGGCAACATCCTCGGCCTGCGCGGGGTTGGGGCCGGGCTAATCAACACCAAGTACAAGGACACGCTGAACCCGAACCTGCCTATGGTCTTCGGCGTGCCAGTGGTTGACGGGTACGACGGCGGCGTCCTCCCCTTCCGTCGCTACGTCGACTTCAAGTCGCTCATCGTCCCCCCAGAGAGAAACCAGCCTGACGGTCTCCTTCGCGACCAGCTCGGACGTGACCAAGCCCCCGTCCTGCCTCCGCCTGCGCGCTTGCGCCAGTGGGGCGTCGCATACGTACTGCGCGACACCGTCGACGACCATCTCGTCGACGGCGTGTATCTCGACTCCGACGCGACGATCGCACTCGTCCCTGACGTTCCGGTTCGACTGCCGGCCCCGATCCTTGCGGTACCGGCGATCCTGCAACGACCCGACATGCCGGCCAACTCGGCCCCGACCGGCGCAACCGTCGACGCGACTGAACCGGTACCCGCACCTCGCTTCGCAGACGTGCGCGCGGTGGCAATCGCCGCCGTTCGACCCGAACCTGATCCGGCTGGATTCGCCTCCATCGTCGTGACGCTTATTGACCCGAGCGGCCGTGACGTCTGGACGGGCCGCGTCGGCGTCGCGCCGTTCGGTCCGTCGTCCTCGGATGCCGGGGCCATCGCGACCCGGCTACCGAACGACACGACACCCCCCGGCACCTTCATCATGCGCCTGCCGGTCGACATACCCACCGGCACGCGCGTCAGCGCACTCAACGTCCGCCTCGAGTACCACGGGCCAGGGATGGCAACTCCGGGAGCCTCGCGCACGATCCTTCGGGCCGTCACGCTGGTCGGCGACGGGCGGTCGTGGCCCGTTTCGTTGGCGCATGGAGGTGCCCTGCCGCTCGTCCACCGTTCCGACGTGAAGATCTACCGCCTGACGGACCCGCCGCCGCGTGCCCGCCTCGCCAGTCGCACCATCGTGGTCGACAGCGACGCCGCCGCCCTCGCAGCACTGGCCGAGGAGCAGCCAGACGACGGCAACGTGGTCTTGCAGGTCGCCCCGCCTGCCAGCGAAGACCCATCACTGAGGGGGCGGGTCCGCAACGCATCGGCCCGTGCCTGGCGATTCCTCGGGCGGGACGACACCGCAGGCTACCTCGCCCCTGGCGCCTTGCCGGACGTTGCCTCATTGCCGGGGGGTACCGTCACGATCGAGGATGATCGCCCCGAAGGCCTGCGCCTGCGCGTCTCGACCCCGTCACCGACCACCTTGGTGGTACGCGACACCTTCTTCGCCGGATGGCGAGCGACCGTGGACGGCGCACCTGCCCCCGTCTGGCGCGCCGACCTGCTCTTCCGTGCCGTACCTGTTCCTGCCGGGGAGCACGTCGTCGAGATGACCTTCAGGCAGGCGACCTACGAGACCGGACGGACGATCAGTGTCGTTGCGATCGCCATCGCGCTCGCGTTGCTTGCCGTCCCGCAAACCGCCGCGCGCCATCGGGCGTGGCCGCCCGCTCCAGTGCCCAATCGCGCCCCAGTCGCGGTTTCGCCTTCAACACCTGCGACGAGCGGTCAGGGCGCAGACGCCTACCAGCTCACCCAACGCGCGCCATCAGCCGACGCCGCGTCGGTTCACGTGACCAGAACCGTTCCGCACGCAGGCGACCCCGTCGAGGACGGCGGAGCGGAGGCCCTCGAACGCCACCGCGACCTGACCTACCTCGACGATGACTCCACGGCGGGCGGCTTGTACATCGCGTCGCGGGAGGTTGACCCGGAGGTCGCACGCGAATTCCGCGGTCGCCACCGTGCGCGACCCGCGCAGGCCGAAGCCGACGCCGCTGTTCGACCAACGCCGGATGAGGTGCGGTGACCGAACCCACACCGACCCGCCGCGTCACCTTCATCGCCCCGTTCGCCGAGGCGCCGAAGGCGACGACCTCCGCGCGCATCATCCCGCTTGCCCGCGCCGTCGCGCGCCGTGGTTACCACGTCAGCGTCATCGTGCCACCGTACGACAACCCAGCTGAAGGTGGGCGGGACCGCGTTGACGGCGGTGTCCGCGTGCTAACGCTGGACGTGCCCGGGACCGTCGCCGAGAACAGCCCATGGCAGGCGGTCGCGCAGCCCCTTCTCGCCGCACGCGTCGCCCGCGCCGCCCTCGCCTTGCGCCCAGACGTCGTCCATGTCAGCAAGCCGAAGGCGGTATCCGGCCTCGCCCATGCCATCATCGCGGGGCTGCGCCACCTGCGCGGAAGCGCCAGTCCCGCGGTCGTGGTCGACACCGACGACTGGGAAGGCGATGGCGGGTGGAACGAGTACGAGACGTACCCGTGGTGGCAGCGTGCAGTTGTGAACGCCCAAGAATGGTGGGGCATCGGCGCCGCCGACGCCGTCACCACTGCCAGCCGGACGCTCGAAGCGCAGGCATGGTCGCGCGGCCAGCCCGGTTCGCGCACGTGGTACCTGCCAAACGGTCTCGATGACGCCGATTACCCTGGGTGGTGGACACCTGGTGTCGCCGACGTGCCCAGCGCCAGCGACCGGACGGCGGCCCGCAGGCGCCTCGGGCTTGCCGACGTCCCGCTGGTCCTCCTCTACACCCGCTTCTTTGAGTTTGCGCCGCCCCGCGCTCTCGCCACGATCCGGGCGATCCGGGACCGAGTACCGGGCGCCAACCTTCTAGTGGTCGGCGCCGGCAAGTTTGGGCAGGAACGCACCCTGCTGGAGCTCGCACGTGCATCCGGTGACGCCAGCGCGATCACCATCGCTGGGTGGCAGGCACCGGCCGACCTACCCGCCCTGCTCTGCGCTGCCGACATGGCAGTCGCGTTCGCCGACGACAATCTTGCAAACCGCGCCAAGTGTTCCGTGAAATTGCTTCAGCTCATGCGCCTCGGTCTCCCGGTGGTCGCCGACGCTACCGGCGAGCAATCCAGTTACCTCGGTACGACCGGCGACAGCGTGACCGACGCTCCTCCCGGGATATTGGTGCCAGCGGGCGACGTCTCCGCGATGGCCGACGCCGCGGCTTCGTTACTCCGTGACCCGATTCGTCGCGAGGCGATTGGGCGCGCCGCGGCGAGGCGCGCGCGAGACCACTTCGGGTGGGATGCCCTCGCTCCCGCCGCCATCGCCGCCCACGACGCGGCCCTCACGCGCCGCGACGATACAACCAGACCCTCACCCCGTCGGGCGTGACCCAACTGGCCCCACGCGCACGCCGCGGCCGGGGGCGACGCGCCTACCCGCGGATCGCGTCAATCGCGTTGAGGATCGACTCCGCCGTTGCGGGCAACCGCAACTCGATGCGTGCCGGCGGAGAGCCTTCGGCGGCGAACGACGCCACGGCCTCGCGAATCGCCTCACGCACGCTTAGCGCCAGCATGAACGGCGGTTCACCAACCGCCTTGCCCCCGGCCACCACCCCCGCTTGCGCCGCACGCGGCAGCAAGGAAACGTGCCATTCAGACGGGATGTCGGTCGCGGCCGGGATCTTGTAGGTACTTGGGGCGTGGGTGAGTATCCGCCCTGAGGCATCCCAGACTACCTCCTCCATCGTCACCCACCCCATGCCCTGCACGAACCCGCCTTCAACTTGCCCGATATCCACGAGCGGGTTGATGCTTGCGCCGGCGTCGTGGAGGATGTCGACGCGGCGCAGGTGCATCTCGCCGGTGAAGCCATCGATCTCCACTTCGGTGACAGCGGCACCGCACGCAAAGTAGGCGAACGGGCGACCCTTCCCGGTCTCGCGATCGAACCAGATGTTCGGCGTCCGGTAAAAGCCCGTGGCCGAAAGCGAGACGCGCTCGCGATGCGCAGCCCGCGCCACGTCGGCAAAAGTGACCTGTGCTTCCGTTCGCGATGGTGCCAACACCGCACCCGCCTGGAACTGGACCTCGGCGGCGGTGACATCAATACCGTCAGCGGAGAGCAGCGACGCCGCGACCAAAGCCATGCGCGCCCGCAACGTGTCACAGGCCGCCAAGATCGCCCCGCCGTTCAGATCCGTCCCGGACGACGCCGCCGTCGCCGACGTGTTCGGCACCACATCCGTCCGTGTCGCCATCATCCGAATCGCCGTGAGCGGGACACCAAGGGCATCAGCGGCCACCTGCGAGAGCTTCACCTGCAGGCCCTGCCCCATCTCCGTCCCGCCGTGATGCACTTGCACCGACCCATCGACGAGGACGTTCACCAGCGCCCCGGCCTGGTTCAGGAAGGTGGTGGTGAACGAGATCCCGAACTTCACCGGCGTCATCGCGAGGCCGCGACGACGACGCCGCCGAACCGCCTCCGGCGACGCGTTCCACGCCCGCACTTCGCCGCGCCGCCTCACATACGACGACGACTCTTCAAGCTCGCTCCACACGGTGCGGAGGCGGCCGTCGCCGATCTCCTCGCCGTAGTGCGTCGTCCCGGCGTCACCGGTCGCGGCGTAGAGGTTCCGCGCACGCACGACGTGCGGGTCAAGGCCGGCGGCGCGCGCCAGGCGATCGATCACCTCCTCGGCGACCGCCATGCCTTGCGGCCCGCCAAAGCCACGGAACGCCGTCTGAGACACCTTGTCAGTGCGAACCACTTGCCCACGCACTCGCATGGCCGGCCAAAAGTACGCATTATCCACGTGCAGCATTGCACGGCCGGTCACCGCATCCGACAGATCGAGCGACCAACCTCCATCCGAGTACAACTCGACGTCGAGTGCGCGAAGCAAGCCATCACGGCCGATCGCCGCGCGATAGCGTGCAAGAAATGGGTGACGCTTTCCGGTCATCGTCATGTGCCGGTCGCGGTCGAGACGCACCAGCGTGGCGCGCCCGGTCTTCGCCGCGCCGATTGCCGCGACCGCCGCCCACGCGTTTGCCTGCGACTCCTTGCCACCGAAGCCCCCACCCATCCGGCTGCATTGCACCACCACCTGGTTAAGCGACACCCCGAGCACGTGGGCGACGACCGCTTGTGTTTCGGAAGGGTGTTGGGTGGACGAGTGCACGATGATGCGACCGTCGCTCTCAGGGATGGCAAGCGATACGTGGGTCTCGAGCGGGAAGTGGTCCTGCGCACCCAGCCGGAAGGTCCCCTCGACCACGACCGCCTCACGTGACGTGCCAGCCTCGGCAAGCACGTCATCAACGTCTCCGCGGCGCATCCACTGCGGTTCGGTGTGGAAGGACCCGGCCTCAATCGCCTCGGCGAGGTCGAGCAGGGGCATGAACGGTTCCCACGCCACCTCGACGAGCGATGCCCCGCGACGGGCGGTCGACACGTCGTCGGCGAGGACCCACGCCACCGCCTGCGCGTGGTGTCGCACTTCCGACGGGAACAGCGGTTCGTCGTGGCGGATCGGTCCCGTGTCGTTCAACCCTGGGACGTCCGCCGCGGTCAGGACGGTCGTCACGCCGCGCACGGCAAGCGCCGCCTCAGCGTTGATTGAAACGACCCGGGCGCGCGCATGCGGGGATGTCACCGGCCACGCGACCAGCGCCCGCGCCGGCAGTGGCAGGTCGCCGGTGTACCGGGCGCGCCCGGTCGCATGCAGCACCGCGCCGTCATGCCGGACCGCGCGCCCAACCTCGGTGCGGGAATCGTCCACGCCTCACCCCAAGTCGCCGGGCACGCCGGCGACGCCCATTACCCGATCGCCGTCTCAGCGAGGCACCGGTCAAATAGGTTGCCAACCAGTCGGCCGCGGTACGAGGCAGTCGCTCGCACGTCGCTGATGGGCGAGAAGGCACCGTCCAACGCCGCGCGTGCAGCTGCCATGCCCGAGTCGTCCCAGCGGCTGCCGACCATCAGTTTCTCGGCGCCAATCGCCCGCACTGGGGTTGCCGCCACCCCGCCGTACGCCAAGCGTGCGTCGGTAACGACCCCGGCGCCATCCACCACGATCGAGTAGGCCGCGATCACCGTCGAGATATCGACGCGGTCTCGACGCGCCACCTTGTGCACCCACTCCACCCGGCGACTCCCGGCAGGGATCCCTCGTGGGGGCACGCGCACGGCGATCAGCAACTCGTCCGCCATGGCGGCCGTCTGGCGATAGCCCGTGAAGAACGCGCCCACTGGCACCCATCGAACGCCCGCGCGCGACTGCAGCGCCACCTCGGCGCCCAGTGCCAACCACGCAACCGAGAGATCCCCAATCGGCGACGCGGTCATGAGGTTGCCGCCGACGGTCGCACGGTTCCGGATTTGCCGCGAGCCGAACCAGGGCAGCACCGTGTGAATCACCGGGAACTTTTCGGCAGGGATCCACGACTTGAGTTCGGCCATGGTCACGCACGCACCAATTCGCGTGCCGGCATCGTCGCGGGACACACCCCGGAGGGCCCCGATCGACCCCAGCATGATCAAGGCAGGGAAGCGCTTCCCCCCGCGGGAGATCTCAACGCCGACATCGGTCGCGCCTGCCACGACTCGCGCATCGGGATTGTCGGCCCGAAGCGAGAGCGCTTCCTCCACGGTGGTCGGCCGGTACGCGACCGATCCGCCCCCCGCGACACGCGCGGCCGGTCGCGGGGGCATCGGCTTCGCCAACCTGGCCGCGAACGGATCGCCCGGACGTTTCGGACCGACGCCAGCGAGGGAGGCCGCCGCCTCCCGGAGGGACCGGTAGCCCGTGCACCGGCACAGGTTCCCCGCAATGGTCTCGCCGGCCGCGTCGGCGGCGATTGGCGACTCCGGCTGTACCGTCGCGTAGTACGACGCAAACAGGCTCATCGCAATGCCAGGCGTGCAGAACCCGCACTGGGACCCACCCCCGTCGGCGATTGCCGCCTGCACGGGATGAAGGTCGCCGATCGAGCCGTCCGGGCCAGGGGCGGGCGAGAGTGCTTCGGCCGTCCACACCTCCGTCCCCGGAAGCTGGCCCGCCAGCGTCAGGCACGACACCACGGCGCGGTAGGTGGAAGCGGCTGCAAACGTCTGGCGGATCGCCACGGTGCACGCGCCGCAATCGCCCTCGGCGCACCCTTCCTTCGGGCTGGTGAACCCGTTGCGTCGGACGAGGTCGAGCAAGCTCTCGTGCGGGTCAACACCCTCAAGCACCACCGGCGCACCGTTCAAGGTGAACGACGGGCCATCCTCGATCGGAGCGGCACCGGCGGGGGCATCCCCGATGGTGCCGACCGCCCGCGGGCTCACTGCTGCGCATCCTCGTCAGGATCAGACTCGAGCCATGCATCGATGCCCTTGAGGATGCGCTGCTTCGTCGCCTCGGGTGCCCCGGAGGCCAGCGCACTGACCCGTGCCATGCCAGCCAGTTCGTAGTCCGACAAGCCAAAGGTGTCACGCACCAGCCGGTACTCGTCGCACAGCATCGCCCCGAAGAACGTCTGGTCGTCCGTATTGATCGTGACCGGCACACCGGCGTCGATCAACTTCGGCAGCTGGTGCAGCTCAATGTCCTGTGCGACACCCAACAGGAGATTGGAGGTTGGCGCCACATCGCAGACGATCTGATTGTCACGCAGGTACTTCAGCAGGTCAGGGTCCTCGATCGATCGCACGCCGTGTGCCAGTCGATGCGGGCGCGCCGTCTTGATCGCTGACCACACGCTCTCCGGGCCCATCGTCTCGCCCGCGTGCGGCACGAGTAGCAACCCGCCTTCATGCGCGATGTCGCACGCCGGGCCGAATGGGTCCGGCGGGATGCGCTCGTCTCCGGCAATCCCGAATGAGACGACCCCGTTGCCCTTTTGGCGCACCGCGAACTCCGCCGTCTGGACGGTGCTGACCCCGAAGAGGCCATCGACACCAAAGTTACGGTTGATGCCGGCCATCATGCCGACCTCGGTCCCGGTCGCCCGCGTGCCCTCGTCGAAGCCTTCCTTCATGATGGCGTACACCTCGTCGACGGGAAGCTTGAGCCGCTCCCAGTAGTACTGCGGCACGCCCATCGGCTCCGACCACCACACGCCTTGTTCCGCCTCGTCCTCGACGAGCTCCCGGCATACGCGCTTCAGGTTCTCTGGACGGCGGATCGTCTGCGCCGACTTCGAGTAGACCACCATGAACTCGGGGAGGTTCGTGAAGTTTCCGTCGCCGACGTCCATGCCCTCGAGTTCCGCGAACTCCCTGATGGTCGAGGGGCGCGTACTACCTTCGAGGTGAAGGTGAAGATGAGCCTTGGGGAGCCGCTTGATGGAGCGCCTTTTCATCGTTCGTCACTCTCCCGGCGGGTTCCGCCGAGGTTTGGCGGCCCAGTTCTTTCAGTTGACGTAGTGTACGTCGTCCTCCCGTGCGAATCCGGCAGGTGGCGATCCCTGCGTGGCACCTCCACCCCCTGCCATGAATAGCCCGATCCCTTCACGCGTCGCCTCCGAACCCGGAACCTCGCCGACGATTCGCCCGCGGTACATCACGAGGATGCGGTCGGCGATCGAGAGCAACTCGTCGAGCTCCGCAGAGACCACCAGGACCGCCGCTCCGGCGTCGCGGGCATCGACCAGTGACCTGTGGATGAACTCAATCGAACCCACGTCCACCCCGCGCGTCGGTTGTGCCGCCACGAGTGCGCGCAACCCATGCGACAGCTCCCGCGCGATAATGACCTTCTGCTTGTTGCCACCTGAAAGCGCCTGGACCGGCACTTCCGGCGACGGCGTCCGGATGTCGAACCGCGCCACGAGATCTCGTGCAACGGCCACTATCGCCCGCGCCTGCCGAACCCCTCGTTGCGCGAGCGGAGGTAGGTGGTACCGGTTCAGCACTAGGTTGTCAGCCACCGAGAACGGCAGGACCAACCCGTGACGCTGCCGATCCTCGGGCACGTGCGCAAGACCGGCCATCGACCGTGCGCGCACGTCCAACCCGTGCGCCTCCACCCCGACCAAGGACAGCGTGCCGCCTGCCGTCGGGCGCAGGCCCGAGATTGCCTCCACAAGCTCCGTCTGGCCATTGCCCTGCACGCCAGCAATGCCCACGATCTCACCGGCGCGCACCGCGAACGACACGCCGTCAACGGCCACACCACCGTGGTCGCCCGCAACGCGCAGGTCGCGCACGACGATTCGGTCCTCGGTGGGGGTGGACGGCGACTTGTCGACGCGCAGCATCACCTCGCGGCCGACCATCATCGCGGCGAGCGATTCCGCGGTCGCGTCCTCCGGGAGCACCTCCCCGACCACGGCACCGCGGCGCATCACCACGATCCGGTGCGCCAGCGAGAGCACCTCGCCGAGCTTGTGCGAAATGAACACGATCGCCGTGCCATCCGCGGCAAGGCCGCGCAGGACGCGGAACAAGCCTTCCGCCTCCTGCGGGGTTAGCACCGCCGTCGGCTCATCAAGGATCAGCACGCGCGCACCGCGATCAAGGGCCTTGACGATCTCGACCCGCTGCTGCTGCCCGACCGACAGGTCACGCACGATCGCGCGCGGGTCGACGTCTATCCCGAACCGGCTCGCCAGCGAGGCCACCCGCGCCTCAACCGTCGCGATGTCGATGGCCCCACGGCGCGACGGTTCATTGCCCAGCGCCACGTTCTCGGCGACCGTGAACGGCGGGACCAGCATGAAGTGCTGATGCACCATCCCGATGCCCCGCGCGAGCGCATCCCTCGGCGACCGCAGCCGCACGACCTTGCCGTCGATGGCGAGTTCACCGGCGTCGGGCACGGTCATGCCGTACAGGACGTTCATCAGCGTCGACTTGCCGGCACCGTTCTCGCCCAGCAATGCCACAATCTCGCCGGGACGCACAGCGAAACTCACGTCGCGGTTCGCGATCACCGGGCCATAGCGCTTCGTAAGGTGGCGTGCCTCCAGCAGGAAGGTCGGGTCGCCCGTCCCGCGCGTCCCGGACGGGATCGGCGCAGAGCGTGCGGACTGGCGGAGGTCGTTAGGTGTCGTCGTGCGCTCGTGCGACTCAATCGGGGACATATGGTTGCCCCACCGCAGCCGGCGGTGTCACCCGGCCGATCGCACCCGCGAGGATCACGATCGTCAGCACGTACGGGAACATGCCCACGATCTGTGACGGCACCGGGATCCCGAACTGCTGCGCGTTGATGTGCAGGGCGTTTGCCGCGGCAAACAACAGCGACGCGACCCACGCACCCGCGGGCGTCCACCCGCCAAAGATCAATGCCGCAAGTGCGATGAACCCTCGCCCGTTCGTCATCATCGGTTCGAAGACGGGCACGGCCTCGAGCGTGAAGTACGCCCCGCCAATGCCCGCGATTGCCCCGCCGACCATGACGGCGGCGTAGCGCGTCTGCTGCACCGAGATTCCCGCCGCGTGCGCCGCCCGAGGCAGCTCACCGACCGCTCGCACGCGCAGCCCCCACACCGTGCGGAAGAGCACGAAGTGCGCCCCTATGACGAGCGCCAGGGTGGCCCACGCGATCGGTTGCTGCTGGAAGATCGGCCCGACGACCGGCAGGTCCGACAGCACCGGCACGCGCCACGCCGGCAGCAGCCCCGCGCCTTCGATCGCCTTTCGGCGAACCACCTCGGTTGACAAGAATCCCGTCACACCGGCGGCCATGATGTTGATCACGGTCCCGCTGACAATCTGGTCCACGCGCAGCGTCACCGACAACCACGCATGGAGCAGTGCCATGGTCGCGCCAACCACCATTCCCGCGACAACTCCCGCGGCAAGGCTGCGCGTCATCGCCGCCACGATGAACGCCCCAAACGCCGCGGAGAGCATCATCCCCTCAATCGCGATGTTTGCGACGCCACTGCGTTCGCAGAACATCCCGGCGAGGGCACCAAGGGTGAGTGGAGTAGCGAACCGCAGGGTCGTCGCCAGCATCGAGGCGGCCACGACCGCCGCCGACACGTCGGGTGATCGAAGTGTCTCGACCGCCGCGACCAATGCGCCGATGCACGCGAGGACGAAAAGGAAACGGCCTCGCGTCACCCCTCACCTCCAGCCGGCGACGGCGGTATTGCCGCGGTCGCACCATCCTCGGGCGCTTGCGTCACGGCATCAGCCGCGCGCAACCGGTACAGCCACCGCACAATCTGCTCGGCCGCGACAAGCAGCAGCACCAGCGCCTGGATGACCGAGATAATGTCGGCCGAGACTTGGGTGCGGAACTGCAGCTTCGTGGCACCAGTACGCAGGGCAGCGAACAAGACTGACGACAGCACGACACCGGAGACGGTGTTCCGGCCTAGCAGCGCGATGGCAATGCTGTCGAACCCGTACCCGATATTGAACCCGAGCGTGCTGCGGTAGTTCACCCCCGCAACTTGAACGGCACCCGCAAGGCCCGCCAGCAGCCCGGAGACCCCAAGCGCCCACGTCATGCGACGCACGACGTTCACCCCGGCGTACGCCGCGGCGTCGGCGTTGGCACCAACCATCCGTAGCTCAAAACCAGTGGTCGTCTTCCACACGATGAACCAGGTGACCATCGCCACAATCCCGGCCAAGAGCACGCCCGCGTGAAGTCCGGGCAGCAGGTCCGGGAGCCTCGCACCCTCGGCGATCTTTGGCGTCTGCGCGATCACGTTCAGGGGTGATCGGTCGCGGAGCGGGCCGTTGAGCAGGTACGACGCAAGCTGACCACCGATGTAATTCAGCATGATGGTCGTGATGACCTCATGCGCACCGGTCCGCGCCTTGAGCAGGCCGGCGACACCTCCCCACACCGCCCCAGCGAGGCAGCCCGCGGCCAGCACAACTGGAAGATGGATGATCGCTGGCAGGTCAAGGCTGAACCCCGCCCACGCCGCCGCCAACGCACCAACCGTCAGCTGCCCCTCGGCACCGATGTTGAATAACCCACCGCGGAAGGCGAGCATGACCGCCAGGCCGCTGAAGACGTACGGGACGGTGCGTAGCGTCGTGTCAACAATCGCTGCGCGTGACCCGAACGCGCCCTCAAGAAGGCTGAGGTACGCCTCGGCTACAAAACCGATACCGAGGTACGAACCCTCAAACCGTGGGCCCGCGGCCCAGAGGATCACGCCGCCCAGCGCTAGGGCGGTCGCGATGGCGAGAACCGGTACGAGGACCGCGTCGAGGCGCACCACGGCGCCGGGGCGTTCCGGTGGCACGGGCCAGTCGCCTCCCGCTCAGGGGGTGTGCGGCCAGGATTCTGCCCGGCACCTACGGCGCGCGGGGCACCACAGACGGTACCCCGCGCGGGAGCGACCTAGCCCTTGGCCGGCTTGACGTCGGTCTTGATGGTGCCGCCGTCGAGACCCTTGCGAATCTCCTCGAGCTTGGTCTTGACCGCCGCATCGACCTTGGAGTCGAGGTCATGAAACGGGGCAAGGCCAACCTTCCCGAGGACGTTTCCGCCCTTGAACTTGTTCTCCGACACCGCCTTGATGATGTCAGCGACGCCTTGGTCGATGATCTTCATGCCGCTCGATAGAAGGACGGCCTTTGCCTCGGGCACCGTGTTCCACTGGTCGGTATCGACACCGATGGCCACGACGCCCTTGTCCTTGCGGTCCGCAACGCCGTAGAGGGCACCGTTGCCGGTCTTGCCTCCCGCGCCGAAGATGACGTCCACGCCCTTGTCAATCATCGAAAGCGCCGTCGCCTTGCCCCACTCCGGATCGTCGAAGGTCTTCTCCGGTCCAACGTCGCTGTGATACACGATCTGGATATCTACGCCCGGCTTGGATGCCTTGGCACCCGCTCGGAATCCCTCACCGAAGCGCCAAACCGGAGGCACAACGTCGGTCGCAAGCACCGCACCGACCTTGCCAGCCTTCGAGTAAAGGGCTGCAAGCGCACCCACCATGTAGCCGGCCTTGTCCTCCTCGAAGATCAGGCCCGCGAGATTCTCGACGGCCTTCTCCTGGAACTGGTCTACGCCGATGAACTTGATCCCCGGGTTGGCCTTGGCCGCCTCGATCGTTGCCTCGCCAAGCAGGAAGCCGACGGTGACAATGATGTCGTACTTCTCGGAGATGAACTGCTGGATGTTTTTCTTGTAGTCGTTCGGGTTCTGGGTCTCGACGTACTTCGACTCGCCCTTGACGTCGGCGGCACCCTTCTTGGCGCCGTTCCACGCGGACTCGTTGAACGACTTGTCGTCGACCTTCCCCACGTCGGTAACCAGACCGACCTTGAGGACCTTTGCCGGGGCAGCGGTCGGCGCGGCGGCAGCTGGTGCTTTCGTTGGTTCAGGTGCCTTAGTTGGGGCCGCGGCCGCCGTCGTCGGTGCCGCCGCTGCGGGAGCCTTCGTCGGCTCCGCCTTGGCCGGAGCAGCCGCCTCGCCACCGCAGGCAGCCAAGATCGGGACGGCGCCGAGCGCCAGGATCAGTTCACGCCGTGACTTCATCGGCTTTCCTCCAGGCCGCATCCCGCCTTGGCCGCTCCCCCTGCCGGTGACGGAACCGGTGGGGCGAGTATAGCCATGGCTTCAGGCCGCCCCTTGCCCCGGCCAGATGGGGGCAGGCCTCGCGGTTTTCAGGCGGCTGCGCCGCATTCGGCCTCCCGCCCGACGGCACGGGCCAGGCCAGCTGCGCTTGAGATCGACGGCGCCGATGCGGTCGTGACACTCAACCGAGGCAAAGGCCCTGCTACGTCGACAGCCTCGCCAATGCATGCGCCAGGACGCGCACACCATCAGCCATGTCTGCCTCAGTTGCAAACTCATCCGGACGGTGGCTTACCCCATTTCGGCACGGCACGAAGAGCATCGCTGTCGGGCAGGCGCGAGGCATGAAGAGCGAGTCGTGGTACGCCCGGCTTGGCAACCGGTGCGTGGCAACGCCGGCATCGTTCGCCGCGACATCCAGCACATCGACCAGCCACGGGTCCATTGTCGCCGGCGGGTCGTCCGACAGCGTCGCCACCTCGATCCGCACGCCCCGCCGCGCCGCCACCTCATTCATCGACGCCAGAATCGCGCCCACGGTCGCATCGCGCCGCGCACCATCAATGTCACGCACATCAACCGACAGGTCAACCCGGGAGGGCACGCCGTTCACTGCGCCGGGGAAGACAGCCAGTTGCCCGACCGTTCCCACGGTGTCGACGGCGCCGGAGGCACGCGCCGCCCCCTCGACCGCAAGCACGACCTCCGCCGCGGCGGCGAGGGCGTCG
>CAILQO010000215.1 GCA_903836285.1 uncultured Chloroflexota bacterium | reverse complement strand
GCCATTGCGTCCATCTCGGTGGCGGTGGCGCGACCATCTGAGGCGGTGGTGTGCAGGTGCCCGTCGAAGGCGAGTGGGTCGGTTCCGGTCGTGGACATCGCGCTCACGGTACCTGAGGCCCCGACCGCGCAGATGATGCGGACCTTACGACCGGGTTGCGATGGGCGCCTCCAGACAATCCATTGCGCCCAGCAAGGAAGGCACCTCCGCCAGCAAGACGGGCGGGCCCAGCCCTGAAGCTTGAGGGCGTACCGCCACCGAGGGCGCGGTACGCTGCAAGCGTCACAAGCGGGCGAGCCGCGGTGTGGGAGGCGTTGGATGAAGGCGGTACAGATCGTGGCGTTCGGCGGGCCGGAACACCTGCAATACGGCGACGTACCCACGCCGGAGCCCGGGCCGGGTGAGGTGCGCATTCGCGTGACACGCTGCGGCGTGAACCCCGTCGACCGCTCCCAAGTCCTCGGCCGATGGCCATGGCTGAACCTGCCGCACATTCCCGGGTCAGAGATTGCAGGGACGGTCGATGCCCTTGGGCCGGGGGTGGCGGGCCTGCACGTCGGCGAACGCGTGGCGGTGGCGCTGCGACTCTTTTGTAATCGCTGCCACTACTGCCTGCGCGGGCAAGAGCAGTTATGCATGGCCGACCCTCGCACGCTGACGGCGCCGGCGATCCCGGGGGCGTTCACCGAGGGCGGTTACGCCGAATACACGATCATCCCGGCGCTCAACGCCATTCCGATACCGGCAAACCTCGACGACGATCACGCGTGCGTGGCGGCGCTGGACGGTTTGACGGCGTGGCACATGGTTGACCAAGCGCGCATCGCGGCGGGCGACCACGTGCTGGTCGTGGGCGCGTCGGGCGGCCTCGGGACACTCTTTCTCCAACTCGTTGCGAAGCGAGGGGCCGTCGCCCATGCGGTCACTGGGTCGATGGCGAACGCCGACGCGTTGGGCGAGTACGGGGCGGCCACCATTATCGACCGCACGTCGGGCGACGTCGCCGCGGCGGCGCGCGATCTCACCGGCGGCCGAGGCATGGACGTGGTGCTCGACCCGACAGGCGCGGCGTCGTGGGTGTCGAGCATGGGGGCGCTGGCCCGTGGTGGGCGCTACGCCACCTGCGGGATTCTCACCGGCGCCGAAGTGACGCTCAACCTCGCGCCGTTCTACGCGCAGGAACACGAGATCATCGGCTCGACCGGTGGGTCGCGGCGGGACTTGGTCGAGTGCATGGCGGCGATGGCGCGGCACGAACTTCGCGTACCGATTCACGCCCGCTTCCCACTTTCCCAGGCGGCCGACGCGATGCGTGCCCTGAGCGACCCCGGGCGCCTCGGCAAGGTCTTGCTCGACGTCGCGTAGGCAAGCCGACTCGCCCTTTGGTGGCCACGTCGGTTGTTCGTGGTGCGCGCCGACAGGCGGTGTCGCGGACTAGGGAAGGAAAGCGGTCGGCATGGCTCCCACGTTGCGCGTCCTTGGATCGACGAGCGGCCTTGTGCCTGGCGCGAGTTTTTGCACGGCGTTGGTGGTGCAGTCTGGGGGCGACGCCTTCTTGCTGGATGCCGGCGCGCCGGTGGCGACGCTCTTACCTCAGGCCGGGGTTGACCTGCGCACGCTTCGTGCGGTCTTGCTGACCCATTGGCACGCCGACCACAGTGCGGGGCTACCCCTACTCCTGCAACGCCTTTGGCTCCATAACTCGATCGATGCGATGCGCGACGGCGTGTCGCCGGTGATTGCGCCGCTGTACGGCCCGCCGACGACCGCAAGGCGGTTGGACCTCCTGCGCTCATTCCATTACCTGACGTTTGATGGCAACATGCGGGCGGATAACTTCCCGTTGCCGGCGCATGACGTGTTGCCGGGCGCGCGGCTCGTGGTTGCTTCGGGCATTGAGGCGACGCCGTACCTGACGACCCACTGGTCGACCGCCGCCGCTGAGGCCCTGCGGATCCACAACTTCGGGGTGCCGCCGGTCGGGTACGGCTTTGTCGTGGATGTGCGCGGCACCCGCATCGCGTACTCGGGAGACGCCGGCTCGGTGGACGACTGTACGCCGCACCTGCATGGCGTATCGCTGCTCGTGCACGAGTTGGGCCACTTCACGGGTGACGAGGTCGGGCGCGTGGCGGCGTTGGCAGGGGTGCCACGGTTGCTGTTGACGCACCTGAGCTTGCGCTACCACGGTGTTGCGGGCGCGGCGTTGGCGACCGATGAGGTTCGAGCAAGCGGGTACACGGGCGAGGTGATCGTGGCGCACGATGGCTTGGTCATCCCCCTCTAGACAGGGAAGAGCCGACCACAACGCGACCGACGGTCCGCATGGCCGAACGGCGTCGCCATCGCGTGCGGCGCCGACCCCCTGCAGAAGCCCCTACCCTCGCCGCGCCTGCGCCGGTGCCCGGGAAGTGAGTGTCCCCGGCAGTCGAGCGACTGTGGCTCTGCTGCTTGTGATATATTTCACAAAGTGTCTCGATGGTCGGGGATACCGGCTTGGCGGTCCATCCGTGGAGGCTTGAGCGATGGTTGTAGACGTTCGCGCCGGCGATGCCAAGTCAGCCGCATACGCGCTGCCAGATACGACGGCGCGGGGCGCTCCGCCGGCCGATGCGTTTGCCGGCCACCTTGGGCCGCTCAACCGTGACACGCTTGGCTTCTACGAAAGCCTGTTGCCCTTCGGGGACCTTGTGCGACTGCGCTTCCTTGCGTGGCCGGGATGGGCACTGAATCATCCGGACCTGATCGAGGACGTCCTGGTTCGGCAGGCCGCCTCGTTCCAGAAACCGATCGGTCTGAAGCGGACCCGACGACTGCTTGGTCGCGGCATCTTG
>CAILQO010000214.1 GCA_903836285.1 uncultured Chloroflexota bacterium | reverse complement strand
TTGGTCCGTAAAAGACTGCCTCACCCTCGGCTCGTACATACGGGAGCCCATGGGACTCGAGCGCTTCCTTGAGGACCGCTTCCGCCTGTACCCACCGGGCGTCCTCGCCGAGGTACTTGCCGAGATTCGCGGGATCGCGGACCGCAAGTTCAATGTGGTACTCGCTGAAGCCGAAGGTTTTCCAGAGCTTCAGCCCGAGGTCAAGGACCGAGTTCACCTCAGCGCCGAGCTGGTCCGGCCGGCAGAAAATGTGCGAGTCATCCTGCGTGAAGCCTCGAGTTCGCAGAAGCCCGTGGAGCGTGCCGGCCGGCTCGTATCGGTACACGGTGCCGAGTTCGTTGTAACGAAGCGGCAGTTCCCGGTACGACCTCGTCCGTCGCTTGTAGACCTGCAGGTGAAACGGGCAGTTCATGGGCTTGAGCATGAACTCTTGCTCGTCCATCTTGATCGGGGCGTACATGTTTTCACGGTAGAAGGACATGTGACCGGACGTGTGCCACAGGTCGGTCAGGCCGATCTGCGGTGAATACACGTACTGGTACCCAGCGGTGCGATGCTCGACCTTCCAGAAGTCCTCCACGATGGATCGCAACAGTGCACCGTCCTCGCCCCATATCGGCAGTCCCGCGCCAACTTGATCATTGAACTGGAAGAGTCCGAGGTCAGTGCCTAGGCGGCGATGGTCACGCTTGCGGGCCTCCTCCAATCGCCAGAGGTAGCCGTCTAGATCCGCCTGTGTCGGCCAGGCTGTCCCGTAAATCCGCTGGAGCTGTGCACGCTTTTCATCGCCACGCCAGTACGCTCCTGCCACGCGAAGCAGCTTTACCGCGCCGACCTGAGCGGTTGACGAAACGTGCGGACCGGCGCACAGGTCCTCGAAGCCCCCTTGCCGGTAGAGGCTCACCCCGGTCGTACCAAGTGCGGCGGCGTCGTTACTCGCTGCAAGGTCGTCGCGCGCGCCGAGTGACATTCCGCCTGTGAGCGCCTCGATCAGCTCGACCTTGTACGTCTGTCCTGCACTGCCGAAGTGTCCGAGTGCGTCATCGCGCGGCAACTCGCGTCGCGAAAAGGGCTTGTCCGCCGCAATGATCGCTTTCATGCGCCCCTCGATCGCCTCAAGGTCGTCAGGCGTGAGGGTTCGCGGGAGGTCGAAGTCGTAATAGAAACCGTCTTCGACGGCCGGACCGATGCCCAGTCGGGCATCAGGAAACAGCTCAAGGACTGCCTCTGCGAGAACATGCGCCGCTGAGTGGCGACGTGTCTCGAGGTCGTCCTTTGAATGGGCGTTGGCTTGGGGCATCGGTGCGCCTCCGGATTCCACCCCTGATCGGGGCAACGCCGGAGGAAGCCCGTGAAGCGGACGTCCCCGGCATGATGGCTGCCTTGGGACGCAGCGCCAAGATGCCAGGACGCCCCAGCATTCTCGCGCGCTCATGCGCGGTTCCACCCAAGTTCGAGGTCGCGCGACGCGCCCCGCACTCGTTGGCCTGGTAACCGGAGGCACCGGGACGCGCTAAGGCCCGCGTCATGCGGACGTTTGCGCGACGGCTCAGGGGTGGTGGCAGCGTGCCGGAACGGGGTCGGCACTTGCACCAAGTGTGCCCGTCTCTGGAATCCGTCCGGGAGTCGCAGCCGTGTCCCCGTCAAGGCCGGGATATGTATTCGCCACCTCAGGGTAGCAGGGAAAATGCGTGGCCCGCGTTACCCGCGAGCCCCGGGTGCTGGCTCTCCGCGCTGCCACGCAGCCAGTACTTCCCGGAGGTCCGGCCGAATCGCTGCGCGTGATGCCCGCTTGTCTTTGGTGCGGTCGATGGTCTGGTCGTAAGAGGTGTGCAGGTGGCGCACGTGCGCGATCACCGCCAGCCGCACCATCTCGTCATTGAGTTCCTTGGCGGCAGCGGTCCGGCCCACTCGGCCACTGTGTTTCTCGCACGCGTGAGCGGCGATCTCCGCAGCCTCAGCGCGGGGACATCCGGGGAACAGGCGAACGACCGCCGCCCGAAACGCTCCCAAGTACTCGCGCTGCTCGACCTCGCGACGTCCAGCCGCAACCTCACGGGATCGCTCGCGTTCCCGGGCGTCCGCGTCACACAGGCGTCGTGCCTCGGCGATTGCGGCAGGCTCGGCAAGCGTCCCGCGACGCTCCCATCGCTTCGACCTGAGCGACCAACCGATGACCGCCGCCACCCGAGCCGAGAGGGCCTGAGTACGACGTGTCATGGCCACGTCACCGCTAGGCAGAAGCTCGAGGCCGTCAAGTCCGGCGCAAGCGAGGCAGGTCACGGCGTCTCTCGAGACAACTCGCACCAGTTCGCTCACTCGAACCGACGCACGGCACGTGTTGCACCGATCAAGCGCAATCGCTGTCAGGACTGCCGGCCATTTGCCTGCGGCCGCTGGCGGGCCATCGGGTGGGCCGACCCTAGAACCTAGGCGCGGACCCCTGGCAGATCGGTCATCCAACGGCACAGGGTCTACCGTGCGTGCGGTAGCCAC
>CAILQO010000213.1 GCA_903836285.1 uncultured Chloroflexota bacterium | reverse complement strand
TGCCCTCGGCAAGAAGTTCGGCGGACCGACGGTCACCCACGACGGTGTCACTGTCGCGAAGGAGATCGAGCTCAAGGACCCGTTCGAGAACATGGGAGCGCAGCTTCTCAAGGAAGCAGCTTCCAAGACAAACGACGTCGCCGGTGACGGCACGACCACTGCCACGGTGCTCGCTGAGGCGATCGTCGTCGAGGGCATGCGCAACGTCGTTGCCGGGGCGAACGCGATGATCCTCAAGCGTGGTCTCGAGAAGGCGACCACCGCTGTCGTCGATGCCATCAAGGGCATGGCCACCCCGATCGCCGGGCGCGAGGAGATCGCGAACATCGCCACGATCTCGGCGGGCGACCGCGAGATTGGTGACCTGCTTGGCGAGGTCATGGACAAGGTTGGCAAGGACGGCGTCATCACCGTCGAGGAGAGCCGTGGCCTCAAGTTCGAGGTCGAATACGTCGAGGGCATGCAGTTCGATCGCGGATACAGCTCGCCGTACTTTGTGACCAACGCCGATCGCATGACGGCCGAGCTTGAGGAGCCGTACATCCTCATCACCGAGACCAAGATCTCGGCGGTGCAGGACCTCCTCCCGCTGCTCGAGAAGGTCGTCCAGCGCGGGCGCAAGGAGGTCGTGGTGATCTCCGAGGATGTCGAGGGCGAGGCGCTCGCCACATTGGTCGTCAACAAGATGCGGGGCATCCTCAACGTTGTTGCCGTTAAGGCCCCCGGCTACGGCGACCGTCGCAAGGAGATGCTCAAGGACATCGCCGTCCTGACCGGTGGCACCGTGATCTCCGATGAGCTCGGCCGCAAGCTTGAGAGCGTGACTCTCGAGGACCTCGGTCGGGCGCGCCGGGTCGTCTCCGACAAGGAGAACACCACCATCGTCGAGGGCCACGGGTCGTCCGACGAGGTTCAGGGTCGCATCAAGCAGATCAAGGCCCAGATCGAGGACACCACCTCGGACTACGACCGTGAGAAGCTTCAGGAGCGCCTTGCGAAGCTCTCCGGTGGCGTGGCTGTGATCAAGGTTGGTGCCGCGACCGAGACAGAGCTCAAGGAGAAGAAGCATCGCGTTGAGGACGCCCTCTCGGCGACCCGCGCCGCGATCGAGGAGGGTGTCGTCGCCGGTGGCGGCGTGACCTTGATCCACGCCATTGATGCGCTCGCGGGCCTGGAGCTCAAGGGTGACGAGGCGACGGGCGCGGCGGTCCTGCGCCGGGCGCTTGAGGAGCCGTTGCGGGCCATCGCGCACAACGCCGGGCTTGAGGGTTCGGTCGTCATCGAGAACATCCGTCGGCAGCAAGCATCGACCGGCAACCGGAACCTCGGCTACGACGTGCTCGAGGGGGCGTACAAGGACATGGTCACCGCCGGCATCATCGACCCGGCCAAGGTGACCCGGTCCGCCGTTGAGAACGCCGCGTCGATCGCGGCGATGATCCTGACCACCGAGGCGCTCATCACCGACATTCCCGAGGCCCCGAAGCCCGCGGCCCCGATGCCGGAGTACTGAGCCGAGCGACTGGATCTGCCCGGGTGCGGGGTGTCGACGGGAGACCGTCGGCACCCCGTTCCCGCGTTCAGGGGGTAGCGTTTGGCCGTGGACGAGCAGATCATGCCCCGCGATCGCATTAGCCGAGCCGGAGGGGGCGCGGAGCCGGCGGGAGAAACGGTGCGTACTGTTGAAGTCCGCACGCCACCGGGCAGTGGTTCGCCACCCCCAGCGGTTGCGGCTGGGCGTGGGTCGCAGGCATCCGCGTATCCGGAACCGCAGGCAAGAGACGCCGACGTTCAACACGGCCGCTCGCCAACACCTCCAGACGGCGCTGAGACCGATGCGTCGCCCCGCGGTTCAGCCCGGCGATGGAGCCGGCGGGCTGCGGTTGCCGGCGTGATCGTCGTGGCGGGCGCCGCCGCCTACGTCGCCTCGACGACCTCCCTCGATACGCTCGCCCTCGGCTCAACGGCGGCGCCGGGAGTCGGCGTCAGTGCCCCATCATTCACGTTGCCGGCGGCGGGGGGAGGGACGATTGCCCTTGACTCGTTCCGGGGCAAGCCCGTTGTCGTGAACTTCTGGGCCACCTGGTGCACGCCCTGCCGTGCGGAGCTGCCGGAGCTGGAGATGGCTTGGCGTTCGCACCGCGACGCAGGGCTGGTCGTGATTGCGGTTAGCCTCGACGACGCGGCGGCGGCGCGCGATGTGCCGGAGTTCCTCCAGCTTGGCAGCTCCTTGACAGGCCCGTATACGTTTCCGGTTGCACTCGACGTGAACCAGTCGCAGATGCGTCGCTGGCGGCTGCTCGGGGTGCCATCGACCTTCTTCCTCGACCGGAAGGGGGTCGTGCGGGCGGTGCAGCCGGGCGCGATGGATCGGGAGGTGATCGCCCGCAACCTCGCGACCATCCTCACGCCCGCGTGAACGGCCCAGCTTCGCCGAGCTCGTTGCCGAACGTGACCGGGCAGGTCGGCGCGCGCGTCGTCACGCTGTACGGCGCACCTGACTGCCACCTCTGCCACGAGGCGATGGCGAAGCTGCGTCGTGTCCAGCGACTGATCGGTTTCGAGCTGGCCGAAGTGGACGTCCGCGCCAACCCGGACCTCGAGGCTCACTTCGGCACCGTGATACCCGTCGTCGCGGTGGGGGACCGCATTGTGATCACGTCCAAGGTCACCGAGTTCCGTCTGCTCCGTCTGCTGCCTGAGCTTCTCCGGTAGGACGCGCCAAGGCGGTACGCTTCGATCAGGATGTCCAGTGATCTCTCGCTGGTGGTGGCGTTCGGCGCAGGTGTCCTCTCGTTTGTGTCGCCGTGCGTCCTGCCGCTCGTCCCGGCATACGTCGGCAT
>CAILQO010000212.1 GCA_903836285.1 uncultured Chloroflexota bacterium | reverse complement strand
CGTGGTTCGAACGGCTTGCCACGACGTAACCCGGGGGCGACGCCTCCGCCGCGCCGTGCCGGTGGCGCCGCGTCCACCGGCGACGGGCGCGGCCGCCCTTGCGCCTGCGGGTGCCGTCCGCTAGCGTCATGAAGGTGCCGTCGCTGCCCGTCGACCCGAACGCCGGGCGCTGACCGTGCTGGAGCCTGCGGTGACTGCCGGGAGCGCTGACCCTCTGCACGGCGTCATGGTCGTCGCGTCACGCCGCTCGCGGCGCTCGGTCGGCCTTGGCGCCCTGGGGCTGGGTGTAGCCGCCGCCATTGCAGTCGCCAAGCCGGCCGAGGCGCGATCGGTCGAGGCACCGGTCACGCCCCATGCGCTGCGCGCCGATGCCCCCGGCCCGCGTCGCCTGACCAGCGGTGCGTACCGGGTCAACGTCCCCGCCGCCGACGGTCGTCCGGCCTACTGGGCCCTTGTCCCGCCGGTCTCCCGCGAACCGTGCACCGTCGTCCTCGCCATGCACGGCCTCGGGCAGCGCGGCGAGACAATCGGCGAACCCCTCGCGGGCGCCGCCTCCTCCCGCAACTGGCTCGTCGTCGCGCCAACAATCGACTACGGCGACTGGACCGACCCGGCGCGCCTCGCCGCGACCGAGCCTCGGGTCATGCGCCAAGCGCTTGATGCCGTCGACCACGCGCGCCGCACCCTCGGCGTCGACACTGACACGCCGTTGCTCGCCATCGGGTTCTCACGCGGGGCGCAGACGGTTGCGCGCCTCGGCGTGCTTGAGCCGGCACGATTCCTGGCGGTCGCCGCCGCCAGTGGCGGGGCGTACACCTTGCCGACCGGAACCGCCCCGGATACCGCCGGGCGCCTCGTCGCCGCGCCATTCCCGTTCGGGGTCGGAAACGCGCTCGGCACCATCGGGCGCTTCGTGGATCCGGAGGCAATCGCCGGCGTGCGGTTTTGGGTTGGCGTCGGGGCGAACGACACCAGCGAGGCCGACCTCCCGCGCCAGTGGGACCCGTTCCTGGGCCGGAACCGCGTGGAACGGGCGACCCGGTTTGCCAATGCCGTCCGCCGGGTCGGCGCTGTCGTCCAGCTGACCATCGTCCCTGCGACCGGCCACGAGTTCACGCCCGCGACGATCAGTTCGGCGGTCAACTTCCTGCGCGCCGCCGAGATCGCCGCCGCCGACCGTCCGTCGCGCCTGCTCGCCGAGGCACCGGTCGTCGCACCGCCTCCCGACGGCACCCGGGCCGATGGCCCATGGTGGCAGCGCTTGGTGGACGTGCTCGGGCGCTAGCGGCCCGTCGCCTCGGCTTCGGGCGGCGACACCGCCCCCTCCGGGTGACGGGCGGCATCGATGCTGGCGATCGCTTGGTCGGCACCCCAGTGGACGCGGTCCGGGCCGAGGTGCTCCAGGATGCCGGATCGCCCAAGGCGGCGGCGCGCCGACGGCTGCAGCCCTGTCAGGTGGACGGACCCGCCGCCACGCTGCTGGCGACGGATGACTTCGTCGATCGCCTGCACGCCCGACGCGTCGATGGTCGGCATCCCCCTCAGCGAAAGGATGAGGTCGGTCGACGGTGCCACCGAATCGATCGCCTCGATGAACGTCACGACCGTCCCGAAGTAGAGCGGGCCGGTGACGTAGATCACCTCGACCCCCGGGTGGTGGCCACGCAGCACATGACCGCGTGCCTCCATGCGCGACGGATCGACTCGCTCACGATTGACGTCGATGGTGCTTGCCTGACGAACGAACCACATCACCGACAGGCCAACGCCGATCAGGATCGCTTGCGTCAGGTTGAGCACGTACGTCGCACCGATCGTGACGACCATCACACCCACGGCGTGCCAAAGCCGGCGACGCACGAAGAAGCGCATCGTGCTGATGTCGTTCACGCGCGTCGACGTCACGAGCAGCACGCCCCCGAGCGCGGCGACGGGGACCAGCTCGAGCAGCGGCGCGGCGACAAGCGCCGCCGCGAGCAGCACGAGGCCGTGGATGATCGGCACGAGGCGCGTACGGCCTCCGCTCCGGGCAGCCACGGAGGTGCGCGCCACCGCCGCCGAGGCCGGAACCCCACCTAGGAACGGCAGCAGCAGGTTGCCGACGCCGAGGCCGACCAGCTCTTGGTTGTTGTCGAGCTTCACCCCAGAGAGCGACGCGCCGACGGTCCCGCAGAGCAGCGATTTGATCGAGGCGAGGATCGCAATCGACACCGCCGGCCCGATCATCAGCACCATCGCTTCGGGAGTGATCATGGAAAGGTCGAGCCGGTCGGGGAGCAAGATCGTCCGCGGGATCGACCCGATTTGCGTCACCGGCCAGTCGAGGAGGTCCGCCACCAGCGACGCGGTGATGATCCCGATCAGTGAGGCCGGCAGACGCGGGTGCACGCGAGGCAGG
>CAILQO010000211.1 GCA_903836285.1 uncultured Chloroflexota bacterium | reverse complement strand
TGAGTTGGCGCACCAGGTTTCGGCCGGGCGGTTCATTGCCACGACGGACTACGCCGCCCTCGCCGAAGTCGACAGCGTCACCATCTGCGTGCCGACCCCCCTCCTCCCCGGACAGGTGCCGGACTTGCGGTTCATCGAATCGGCGGTCGATGGCCTCGCGCCATACCTGCATCCGGGGATGCTCGTCGTCCTCGAGAGCACCACGTACCCCGGCACGACCGAGGAAATCGTTCAGGCGCGCGTTGAGGCCAGGGGCCTCCGCACTGGTGTCGACGTGTTCGTGGGCTTTGCGCCGGAACGCATCGACCCCGGCTCCACCAGCAGCCCCGGGCTCGCTGTCCGGTCAATCCCCAAGCTGATTGGCGGCGCCACGCCGCGCTGCCTCGCGCATGTGCAGGCCCTCTATGAACCGGTCGTTGACCGTCTGGTGCCGGTGAGTTCGCTGCGCACCGCTGAGATGGCGAAGCTCGTCGAGAACAGCTTCCGCATGGTGAACATCGCGTTCGCGAACGAGGTCGCCTTGATGTGCGATCGCCTCGGGATCAATGTCTGGGAGGTCATCGACGCCGCCGCGACCAAGCCCTACGGCTTTCTCGCGCACTACCCCGGCCCCGGTCTCGGTGGGCACTGCATCCCCGTTGATCCCTACTACCTCTCATGGAAGATGAAGACGCTGAACGTCCCGGCGCGCTTTATCGAACTTGCGGGCGAAATCAACCGAGCGATGCCGGCACATGTTGTCGGCAAGGTGGCCACCGCCCTCGAGGCCAGGGGCAAGACGATCCGTGGGGCACGCGTCCTCGTGCTTGGCGTCACGTACAAGCGTGACGTCGCCGACGTGCGTGAATCCCCGAGTCTTGACATCCTTGGCTTGTTGGCTGCCCGGGGCGCCGACGTGGCCTACCACGATCCGCACGTCCCGGAACTGCAGGTCGCCGTTCCGGCCGCCGGTTCGATCGACCCACACGGGCCGACCGTGCGGCTGACCTGCGAAGATCTGGCCGCGTCCGTCCGGACTGCCGACTGCGTCATCATCGCCACCGACCACACGTCGTACGACTGGGATGCCATCGCCGTCGAGGCGAGCCTCGTCGTTGACACGCGCAATGCGTTGGCCCGGGCGGTGGCATCCGGCTCGGCCCGGGCCGCGGTGGTGCGTCTCTGAACGCCGGGGAAGGAGCGTGATCCGGCTTCCGCCGTTCCTGAAATACCCGCTTCGACGCCGCCGCCTCGAGCGCCCACCCGGCTTCGGCGACGTTGGCGACGTCGTGCCGCCGGGCTTTGGACAGCCGCCTGACCGCACTCGGTGGTCGACCCGCCGGCGCACAACCTTTGTCGGCGCCGCCGTTGCGTTCATCCTCGGGCCGCTCCTGCTTGCCGTGGTCACGTACCGGTCACCGGTCGTGGAGGGAATCGTCTCCGACCTCGCTTTCGACCTCCTTGCGATGTCTGTCGGCATCGTGGCACCAGGACCGGCACCAAGTGGTGACCGGGGCGACCCCGCCCGACCCGGCACGGCGCCGGGGACGACGGCGGCCAGTGACGAAGCCCCACGCTTCGAGAACTCAGACCTTGGCGTCCCGGAATGGTCGAGCAAGGAGCGGGTCAACATCATCCTGCTTGGTACCGACCGTCGCGAGAACGAACCGGATGTCACCCGAACGGACACCATCCTGATCGTCTCGATTGACCCGGTGACCAAGGCGGCCGGGGTCCTGTCCTTGCCTCGCGACCTGTGGGTAAACATCCCGGGCTACGGCTTCGAGCGGATTAATACCGCGTTCGAGATTGGCGAATACCAGAAGAAGGGTGGTGGGCCGGCCCTGCTCCGTCGCACCCTAGAGGGTTTGCTCGGGGTGCCTATGCACCATTACGCCCTCGTGGGCTTCACTGGCTTCCGAAAGGTTGTCGACCAGTTGGGCGGTGTCGTCATTGACGTCGAGCGACCGTTCCGTGACGACGAGTTCCCTCAAGGCAACTACGGGACCCGTCGCATCATCTTCCAGGCCGGGCTTCAGCGCCTTGATGGGGAACAGGCGCTCTGGTACGTCCGGTCGCGCCACGCCGACAGCGACTTCGGGCGCAATCGCCGCCAACGGCAGTTCCTCCTCGCCGTCCGCCAGCAGGCGTTGCAGCTCAACATGCTGCCCAAGGCCCCGGCCATGCTCGCGTCGGTCATGGATAGCGTTATCACCGACTTGCGTGCTTCCGAGATCCTGTCGCTGGCACGCGTGGCCAAGGATGTCGAGACATCTCGCCTGACGAGCCGGGCGATTGACGAATCGATGGTCAACCCTTGGATGACGCCTGGCGGGGCGGCGGTGCTCCTGCCTGAACCGGTGGCGATCCGACAGGTCGTGCAGGAAGTGTTCGGCACCCCGGGCAAGTTGCCGACACTGCCCGTCGCACGTCCCCAGGTGGTCGTGGCGACGCCGGACATGGCGAAAGCCACCATCGCAGTCGACCCGCGCACGCCAAGCCCCGTCGCGACACCCGCGGCACCTGTCGTCCGGGCCACGGCCACGACGGTTGGCGTGCCGTACTCGCTCGACTACTGGGCGACCCCAACCCGAGGTAGCGTGTTCGGGCTACCGACGCCGGTGCGAACTGGCTCAGCGGGACCGGCAACCCCGACGGTAGCCACGTTGTCCGGCGCGCCCGGGACGATCATCTCACCGACCCCGCGAGCAGGCACAACTGCCGTGGCAGGCCAGGCCATCCCGCCCCGCTTACCGGGGGAGGGGGCACCCGGCACGCCGCCCGGTCCGAGGCCGTCGGTGCCCGCCTCCGCCGCAACACCCCCCGGAGCGGCTTCACCGGTTGCACTGGCGACCACCCCGACCGTCGTTTCCCCGCAACTCCCGGCAAGGACGGCCACGATTGGGGCGGTACAGACCCCGTTGGCCGCCAGTCCGACCATGGCGGTGGCTGCGCCCCCTGCGATGACTCCAACGCCCTCGGTTCCCGCTCCTCCCTCCGCCACGCGCCCGCCGCTCGCATCGACGCCCGTCCCTGCGCCGCCAACGCCGACTTCCGTCCCCAGGTAGCCAACCTGTCACGCTGTCAGGAAACGATGCGCCACGCCGCAAGGCAGAACAGCATCAGGACGCCTACCGCGAAGGCAAGGACCGTGCGGGCGAGGATTCGGTCGCGGGCCGGAAGCATGACCGCAATCGCGCCGTTCGCGCCCCAGACGACGACGCCGATCAGCGGCAGGCGGTAGATGTCCGCCTTCGGGCCGATGATGTCGACATCGCCGTACACGCTGAAGTGGAGGGCGACCAACTCGGGGAACGTGTCCATGTACCGCCAGAGCGCAAGTCCGAGGCCGCCGTCGATAACCGCCGCGAGCAGGAAGAGCGACACCGCCCATGGGTCCGCCCAGATTGGCGGTCTGCCACCGGCGCGGCGGGCGGGTCGCTGACGGTTGAGGTCCGCCTCAACCGCGATCGGCTGTTCCGCAGTCAGTGCGAGGCCCCCGCACCAAGGACTGGGCGCACCCAGCTGGCGTACTTGGCGTTCTCGCCGCGCACCGCGCCGAAGTAGACGTCCTGCAACCTTCGCGTGATTGGCCCCACGACACCATCGCCAACCTTGCGACGGTCAATCTCAGTGACGGGCGAAATCTGCGCGCCGGTGCCGCAGAGGAACACCTCGTCGGAGGTGTACAGCTCGGAGCGGGCCACGTTTCGTTCGACGGTCCGGATGCCAAGCTCGTCATGCGCCAGCTGCATCACCGCGTTTCGCGTGATGCCGACAAGGATGTTCTCGCCCTTTGCTGGAGTGATGAGGGTGTCACCCTGCACGAGGAAGATGTTCTCGGCGCTACCTTCAGACACGTTTCCGGCCTGCGTCAGCATGATTGCCTCGTCGAAACCGTTCTCGATGGCCTCGGTCTTGGCTAGGGCGGAGTTGACGTAGAGGCCGGTCACCTTCGCCGCCGGCGGGATCATGTTGTCGTCAATGCGTCGCCATGAGGAGACGCCGCACTTGATCCCGTCATCGATGGGGATGTAGTTGCCCATCGGCGCGGTAAAGATGGCGAATCCATCCTGGAGGTCGTGCAGGCGCACGCCGATCACCTCTTGGCTCTTGAAAGCCAGAGGTCGGATGTACACGTCCTGCCTGTACCCGTTCCGCCGCACCAGTTCGGTCGTGATGTCGGCGAGTTCGGCGGGGGTGTACGGCAGGTCGATGCGCAGCACCCGGCACGACCGATGCATGCGCTCGAAATGTGCCTCCGCCTTCAGGACGTACAACTCCTGGTGGGCATCGTTCCAGTACGCCCTGATCCCTTCGAAGCATCCGGTCCCGTAGTTCAGGGCATGCGTCATCAGGCCGACGTGCGCGTCCGCGAACGGCATGATCTGCCCCTTGAAGAAGCACCATTCACCGGCGACGGACATCAAGCGACCTCCTGGAATCCTTCGGGTCGCCTCCCTTGGCGACGGATCGCGAGTATACCCGCGTCCCTGTCAACCCCCGGCCTAGCCTTCGCGCACATGATCGCGTGAGTCAGTCACAGCCGGGGGGCACCTTGCCGGCCCATGGGCGGGCACGCTCGAGCTGCCCGGCTACCCGGAACAAGGTCGCCTCATCGCCAAACCGTCCCGCAAACTGCACCCCCACTGGCAAGCCGGAGGTCGTCCACGACAGTGGCACGCTCATCGCCGGGAGCCCGGCGGCGTTGAAGGGGGTCAGCGACGACACCACGTTGAATACCGTCTTGGCGTTTCGGTCGAGTGCCCCCGCAAGTCGCATGAGCCCGCCTGCGTTCAACCGGACGATTGCGCGGAGAAGCAGTGCCTCGACGCCTTGGGGCCGGATCGACCCGTGCGGCGCCGGCAAGGTTGTGAGCGTTGGTGTCAGGATCAGGTCGTACCGGGTCAGGAACGTCGAAACCGTCCGTGCGCACTGCCATAGGCATTGTTGCGCCGCCACCATCTCGTGCCCTCGCACCTGTCGGCCCGCGAGATTCAGGGCCCATGTTTCCGTCTCGACGTCGCGCCATGTCAGGCGTCGCCCGACTACACCGCCGACATCCTCGACGATGTTCGCCACCTCGGCCGCCACAATCGTCAGGAACGCGCGGTTGAACTCGTCCGCCGCGATGGTCGGGGCGGCCTCCTCGACCTCGTGGCCGAGGGAAGCCATGAGCGAAGCCGCGTCGCGAGCCGCCGCCACGCACTCAGGGTCAATTGGGCCACCAGTCAGCGGCCGTGTCGCGAGTGCGATCCGGAGCTTGCCCGGCTCTGTCGTGACCTCGCTCAGGAATGGTCTCGCGGGCGGGGGCGCGATGGAGGTGGCGCCGACCTCCGGGGCACACGTGGCATCGAGGAAGGCCGCGCTATCGCGCACGCTGATCGTCAGCGCATGGCGCGAGACGAGTCCCTGCCATGGCATGTACGTGACCGGACCGTCGGGCGTGCGACCGCGCGTGGGCTTGAACCCAAAGACGCCGTTGGCGCTTGCCGGCCCGCGGATCGATCCGCCACCGTCGCCACCGGTAGCGAGCGGCACCATCCGCGCAGCGATCGCAATTCCGGCCCCTCCGCTTGAGCCACCGGCCGACCGCTCCGGCGCCCATGGGTTACGAGCAATGCCGTACGCAACCGGTTCGGTCGTTGCTAGGAGGCCAAACTCCGGGCAGTTTGTCTTGCCAAAGATCACCGCACCAGCGGCACGCCACCGACGCGCGTTCTCGGTGTCTGCGGCTGAGACGTACCCGGCAAGCGAGCGGCTTGCACCTTGGTACGGCGTCCCGCCGACCTCGCCGTCGAGGTCCTTGACGAGTAACGGCACGCCCGTGAACGGACCATCGGGCAGGCCGGCTGCAATCGCGGTCCTCGCGTAAGCCTCGAGGCGGTGGACGACGGCGTTGAGGCGCGGGTTAAGGCGATCAACTCGTTGGAGGGCCGTGTCAAGGAGCTCGGTCGACGTTACCTCCCGCCGACGCACAAGCTCCGCCATCGCCAGGGCGTCAAGTCGCGCGTACTCCGCCCCGATCCCCATCGCCGTGCCCTCCCGGTTCGTGTGCCTATCCAAACCGCACTGGTCGGATGACCAGCAGCCAATCGTCCGGGTACGACTGACCCGGGGGAGGCCCTTCGCGCTCCGCCCATCCGTCCGGCGGCACGATCCAGTCGCTGTCTATGGGAAATGCGTCGCTCACCGTCCCGTCGCGCGGGTTCCGCCATTCGCCGACCACTGCGCCGTCTTCAACCGTCAGCAGGTCCAGGTCGATTTCCGCCGCATACGCTCCGGCAAAGTAGGCCACGGTCGTCCCAGTGTCAACGTCTCGGGCGACGGAGACCCACCGGGTGAACTGGCCGTTCCCACCTGGATGCCACTTCAGCACCCACGGCGCCGGTCGCAACCGCCACCACGCGACGGCCGCGAGATGGTCACGGAAGTAGCGCACTTGGGAAGCCCCGGCGAAGCTCATCGCCTCCCGCCAGGATTTCGACTCGCCGGTCTGGAAGTGCCCCTTCGGTCGCTTGCCCCCGGGTTCCCACGACCACACTCCATGCGCGCCGTACGTCACTCCACCGCATGCAGTGACAAGTGAGGACCCGTATAGGGCACGACGGACGTCACGGTCGCTGAACCTGCCTGTCCATCCCGGCGGAACGCCAATCATGACGCTCATCCGGTTGTGGTCCTCGTAGCAAGCCTCAAGGTTGATGATCGCCTGGTGGGCATTGAGGGTTGTGTCGGCAAGCCACGAACCGTCCTGCAACCACCGCCAAGACCCGATACCCCCGCCGTGACCACTCTGGTAGCCGATCACGTCCACCCACGGTTCATCAGCGAACTCGGCACCGACCCACTGCAGCCCGCCGGGATGCACCACGACCGGGGCGCGGTCGCCCGTCGGGGCTTCCCCGAACGTGGCACGTCCAATGCGTCGCCACCGGTCGGCCTTCTCCCCGGTGTAGTTGCCGTCGCCCATAAGGATGAAGGCGACAGGGTGCGCGTGCCATCGAGCGACGAGATGGCGCGCCAGAAGCGCCGCATCGTCCTCAGGCAGGTAGATGCCGGGGTTGTGCTCGATGACCTCTGGCAGGGCAACGTCGTCCATCGACATGTCCTGGGTTACCGGCCGGTCATCCTGGGGGATGTCGCCGGGATCAACCTCCTTGGTCTCGTGGGCCCAGAGGAGTACCGGTGCGCCCACCAACCCGTGGACGGTGAGTGCGTCGAGTCGGGCATCCAGGCGGCGGAGAAACTCGTGGTTCAGCGCCTGGAGCGATCCGTTTTCGTCGCATGTGAACGCCGGGCCGTCCGGGCCGCCGTCCGGGAGCGCACGCCACTGAGTTGCCACGAACTGGATAACCGTGAATCCCTGCGCGGCGCGGGCCCGGGCGAACTCATCCCATTCCTCTGGCGCAGCAACCATCGGCCCGTTCCACGCCGTGTCACCGATCCAGTGGAACGGGGTCCCGTCCTGATGCCAGAGGTGCCCGGCACCTGAAGCGAGGCGAGGAAACCCGTGAACGCGCAGGGGGTTGTCCCCTTCATACGGAACGCACTCTGCCTCGAACGTATCGGGAGATATGCCCACGATCGTGCCTTTGGACGCCGTGAACGAGGCACGCCCGTGCCATTGGCCCGGTTCATCAAGCGACACGCGCGCCTGCCATGTGGCGCCACCATCCCAGAACGCCGGCGACGTGAGAATCCGTCCGGACGGGGCAGTCCAATGCACGAACCCGTTGACTTCGCGCAACGGGTCGAGCTCTGACGTGCCGCCAATCGTCATGTCGACGGTCGCGACGGACCACGCCGAGTGCGTCCCAAGATGGTGCGGTTGCGTCACGCAGTGCCTCTCCCGCCGGGCGAGGCCGGCCTGCTCGGGCGGGCTCCGTCCCCGGTGCCGCCACCGTTGGGTATATCGTGTGCCCTTCCGGGAGCGCCACCTCGCCTCGGGCATCCCCCGTCGTTCGGTCCGTACGTTCCCTTAGTACGAGGGAGGCGCATGGGTTCGATGATCGACTGGCCGGACGCCCACGTCCCGCTCGGGTTGCATCCGAATCCCGATGACCGTCGGCAGGCGGCCGCATGGGCCTTGCAGCGCCTGGTCCGACGCGACTTCGTGATTGTCGACACCGAGACAACTGGGCTAGGCGCCGACGACCAAGTCATCGAGGTTGCCGTCGTTGACGCTTCCGGAAAGGTGCTCGTGGAGCGTCTGGTCCGGCCAACGTGCCCGATTCACCCGCGCGCGACGGCGGTGCACGGTTACGACGCCGACGCACTGTCATCCGCACCGACCTTCGCGGAGGTACTTCCCGAGTTGCGCGCGTGCCTGGATGGGTCGCGGGCGATCGCCTACAACGCCCCGTTTGACGAACGCCTTATGCGCCAGTCTGCCGCGGTCTGGGGCGCTGAACCGGTCGACGCCTCGTGGGAGTGCGCGATGCGGTGGTACGCGCAGTACGTGGGGCTGACCTCGGGTGCAAGGGGTGGCTATACGTCGCCGAAGTTGCCTCGCGGTGACGCCGATCAGGCGCGCCATGGCGCCCGCCGCGATTGTTTGCTCACCCTTCGACTTCTGACGAGGATGGCTCTCCCGCCTTCTGGGTAATCTCGACGTTGATCGCACAGCATATCTGCAAGTTGCGGTCCTATCGTTCACCGACTACTCAGACGTTCAGACCCTTCGCGCCGTCGAGGCGAAGAGCGGCATGGAGTTGCGTCTCTGGGACAACGGCGATGGGACCGGGTCGGCGTACTTCTTCAACTAGGACTTGGCGGACCCGAAGATGCGCGCGCTCATCCGCACGCCGAAGTTCCGCAAGGCGCTCTCGCACGCGTTCAACCGGGCGGCGGCGAGGAAGGCCATCTACTTCGACACCGGTGAGCTGACCTCCGGGACGATGTCGCCGAAGGCCCTTGAGTACAACGTGCCGGGCGGGAAGTCCGTGTATGAGGAGTGGCGTGACAGCGCCATCAAGTACGACCCGGCCGCCGCGAAGGCCCTCCTTGCCGAGATTGGGCTGAAGGACACCAACGGTGACGGCTTCCTCGAAATGGCCGATGGCACTCCAATCGAGGTGACGCTCGATTTCTCGGCCAACGAGAACCCGACCGGTGAGCACGTTCGCAAGAGCGAGTTCCTCGCGAAGGACTGGAACGCGGTCGGCATCAAGACGACCCTCAACCCGATTCCGCAGACCGCAATCGAGGACCTGTGGCGCACGGGCAAGCGCATGACGAACGTGGCCTGGGAAGTCGGCGACGGCCCGAACCACCTCGTCTACCCGCAGTGGGTCGTTCCGATGGAGGACAGCCGTTGGGCGCCGCTCGCCGGCAACTGGTACCTCGTCCGTGGCACCACCCGCGAGGGCGCCGAGGCGGACAAGGACCCGTACGAGCGCACTCCCCCACGTGCCGCGCCTGAGGCCGGCTCGCCGATTGCGCGCCTCTGGGAGATTTACGACCAGACCAAGATTGAGCCTGACGTGAACAAGCGCAACAAGCTCGTCTGGGACATGATCAAGATCCACGTTGAGGACGGGCCGTTCTACAGCGGTGTCGCGGCCAACACCCCGCGCATCGTGCTCGTGAAGAAGGGCCTTAGCAACGTGCCGAAGCGTGACGACCTGGCGCTTGGTGGCTTCTGCAACCCGTGGATCCACCCAACTCCAGCCGTGTACGACCCGGAGACGTACTTCTTCGACAACCCGTCGGCGCACTGACCGCACCCGCACGGTTGATCCCGGCGCTCATGACGGCACCGGTGGCTCTTGCCACCGGTGCCGTTGTCAGGTCTGGGATGCGGGCTCGGGCGCATCGAACGGGCTCGGGCAGCTACCCTCGCGTCTGGCGGCCGCTACAGCGGGGCGCCCACACAGCTTGGAGCCTGCCGAAGTTGGCTTGACGGGTCTTTCAGGGGGGCACGCGCATGGTCACGTTCCTCATTCGTCGCCTGCTGTTCATGGTGGTGACGATCGTGTTCATCTCGCTGATCAGCTTCGTGCTGATCGAGCTCCCGCCGGGTTCAGCGCTCGACGCGAAAATCCAGCAGTTCCGGGCGCGCGGCCTCAACGTCACCAGCGACGTAGTCAAGGGCCTCGAGGAACGCTACGGCGTCAACGACCCGCTCTACAAGAAGTACTGGAAGTGGGCGTCCAACGCGGTCGTCGGCGACTTCGGGCAGTCGTTCTTCTTGGACCAACCCGTCAACACGCTAATCGGCAGCCGGATCTGGTTCTCGATCGGCATGTCGACCGCCGCGCTCCTCTTCGCATGGTGCGTGGCGATACCGGTTGGCGTCTACTCGGCAACTCATCGAAACACGATGCCGGATTACGTCATCACCGTCCTGCAGTTCGTCGGGGTTGCGATACCCGAGTTCCTTCTCGCAATCGTGCTCATGTTCATTGCGAGCTGGTATTTTGGCGTGGAGGTTGGGGTCCTCTTCTCGCGCGAGTACCGGGACGCCCCATGGAGCTTGGGGAAGCTCATGGACCTCCTGTCGCACCTCTGGCTGCCGGTCATCGTGATCGGCACGCACAGCACCTCATGGTTGACCCGGGTCATGCGCGCCAACCTCCTCGACGTGATGGGCCAGCAGTACGTCCAAACCGCACGCTCCAAGGGCCTCGGGGAGCGGGTTGTCATCTGGAAGCACGCGGTGCGCAATGCTCTGCACCCGCTGATCATGGCGCTCGGGGGCACGCTACCCGCGCTGATCTCTGGTGAGGTCATTGTCTCGATTGTCCTCAACCTCCCCACGACTGGTCCCCTGTACGTGCAGGCCTTGATCAACAAGGACATGTACCTTGCGATCACATTCCTGCTCTTCCTTTCGGTCCTCCTCGTGGTGGGCAACCTCTTGGCGGACATGGCGCTCGCGTGGGTCGATCCGCGAGTGCGCCTCGAATAGGCACGGTTCCTCGCCTCTCGCACGTCCAGACCAGCATTCGGGGGTAAGGTGGCATGGCGACCGCAGAAGCTGCGACTCCTGGTTCGGCAGCAGCATCCGCCAAGTTTGCGGAGGACGTCTCGCAGTGGACGCTCATGCGGTGGCGCTTCGCCCGCAACCGGCTGTCCCTGTTTGGATTGGTGGTCCTGCTGATCCTCTACTTCCTCGCGGTGATTGCCCCGTTCCTCTCCCCGTACCCGTACAACGACATCTCGACAGACTACATCCACGTCGCCCCGACGAAGTTGCACGTCATCAACGGACAGATATCGGTTTGCCCGTTGCTTCAGGAGATGCGCGATTTCCAGTGGTTCTACGAGGAGGACTGCGATCGAGCGGTCCCGGTGGATTGGATGGTCAAGGGTCACGCGTACACGATCCTCGGGATCCCGTTTGAGACGCATCTCTTTGGGGTGACACAGGTCCCACCTCCGCCTGATCCGGCCAAGCTCAAGGCGCGGGCCGCTGCCGCGGCTGCCGCTGCCCCGAAGAGTGACGACCCATTGGCTGCGTTCAAGGTTGATGCGCCTTCCGTCGCGTCCGGCGGCGTCGAGGCGGACAAGCTCCCGCCGAAGGTGTTCCTGTTCGGTTCAGATGTTCAGGGGCGCGACATGTTCTCCCGGGTGATGGAGGGTTCGCGCATCTCCTTGACCATTGGCCTTGTTGGCGTGGCACTTTCGGTCGTCCTTGGGGCAATCCTCGGGACGGCATCGGGATACCTCGGCGGCTTGATCGACGACCTGGTGCAGCGGTTCATCGAGATCATTCAGTCCATGCCGACGCTGCCCCTGTGGGCAGCAATCGCCGCGGCACTGCCTCCGACCATGCCCGTCCCGCAGCGCTACCTGCTGATCACGATCATCCTGAGCTTCGTAAGCTGGACCGGTCTGGCCCGCCAAGTTCGCGGGAAGGTCATGGCGTACGCCAACCTCGATTACATCGCGGCGGCGCGCCTCGCTGGCAGCTCGCACATGCGCATCATCCTGGCGCACATGCTTCCGAACGCGTCGAGCCACATCATCGTCGTGAGCACCCTCGCCGTACCCGGGTCGATCCTTGGCGAGACGGCGCTGAGCTTCCTGGGCCTCGGCATGCTCCCCCCGGCGGTGAGCTGGGGCGTCCTGCTCCGTGACGCGCAGCAGATCCAGTCGGTCATCCTGCACCCGTGGCTGTTGATCCCCGCGGTGCCGATCATCCTGACGGTCACCTGTTACCAGTTCCTCGGCGACGGCTTGCGCGACGCAGCCGACCCGTACAGCTCGTAGGAGTGGCGGCGCGTCACCGCGACAGATTCACGACGCCCCAAGAGGAGCACCATGATGGTGGCCATGACTTCGCCAGCCGCTGGCACCGCCGCGGACCTCGACCGCGATAACGTCATCGACGTTCGCAACCTGCAGGTGGAGTTCCGCACAAGCCTCGGGGTGGTTCGCGCGGTCAACGGCGTGTCGTTCGGGGTTGCCCGGGGCAAGACACTCGGGATCGTCGGGGAGAGCGGGTGCGGCAAGAGCGTCACCGCTTTCGCCATCATGCAGCTGGTTGCCAACCCCGGGGTGATCACCGGTGGCGAGATTGTCCTGCGGGCGCGCGAGAAGGCGCCGGTAAACCTGCTTACCTACGACCCGAATGGCGATGACATGCGGTCGGTGCGCGGTCGCCATGTCGGGATGATCTTTCAGGAGCCGATGACCGCACTCAACCCGTGCTACACCATCGGGAACCAGATTGCGGAGGGCATCCTCCTCCACCGCACAAGCGACCCAGCCAAGGCGGACGCCATGGCACTCGACATCCTGACCCGCGTCGGGTTGCCCTCACCGTCGCGCCTCATGACTACGTACCCGCACCAGCTCTCTGGCGGGATGCGTCAGCGCGCCATGATCGCCCTGGCACTGTCGTGTGAACCGGATCTACTGCTTGCCGACGAACCAACAACCGCGCTTGACGTGACCACGCAGGCACAGATCCTTGACGTGATGCGCGAGCTGCAGGACGACATCGGCATGTCGATCATGTTCGTGACGCACAACCTCGGGGTCGTCGCGCAGATGTGCGATGAGGTCGCCGTCATGTATCTCGGCCGTGTGGTCGAGCAAGCTCCGGTTGAGGAGTTGTTCGATAGCCCCAGGCACCCGTACACGCGCGCGCTCATGCGCAGCATTCCCCAGCTTGGCGCCGCGAGGAAGGGGCGTCTTGAGGTCATCCAAGGCTCAGTGCCGGGGCAGTTCACGAAGGTTCCCGGCTGCGCGTTCCATCCGCGGTGCCCGGACATGATCCCGGGTCTTTGCGACGTGCAGAGCCCTCGGCTGCTGGCTGCCAACGACGACGCACTGGTCAGCTGCTTCCTCCACCACGAGCCAGACGGCTCCGCTCGCGTGTCCGACGTTCCCACGCCGGGTCGCGTCTCGCCTTCGTCATCGTCAGCCATCGCTACCCCGCCAGCAAGCTAGGGGCGCACCCGCACCTTCAAGGGCACGAACCAATGAGCCAGTCCAAGGCGAACGCGACCCCACTGCTGCAAGTCCGGAACCTCAAGAAGCACTTCCCGATCAAGGGCGGGCTCTTCGGGCGCACGGTCGGTCACGTGAAGGCGGTTGACGGGATCGACCTGTCGGTGCACGACGGCGAGACCCTTGGCTTGGTCGGCGAGAGTGGCTGTGGCAAGTCGACGGCGGGGCGCACCATGATCCGCCTCTACGAACCGACTGCAGGCGAGATCACTTTCAACGATCCTCAGTCTGGCCCGATGCGCCTTGAGCGCGCCGGACTTGCCGACCTGCGTCGCGTCTGGACGAACATGCAGATGATCTTCCAGGACCCGTTTTCGTCGCTTGACCCGCGCATGTCCGTTGGCCGCATCATCGGTGAACCACTCACCGTGCATGGGATCGCGACAGGCAGCGAGTTGCGCGATCGCGTTGGCGAGTTGCTCCGCCGGGTCGGCCTGCGTCCGGAACACCAGTCCCGCTACCCGCATGCCTTCTCGGGTGGGCAACGCCAGCGTATCGGGATCGCCCGCGCCCTGGCCCTGAACCCGAAGCTTGTCATCTGCGACGAACCGGTCTCCGCCCTCGACGTCAGCGTCCAGGCGCAGGTCCTGAACCTGCTCGAGGACCTGCAGGACGAGTTCAACCTCACCTTCCTCTTTATTGCGCACGACTTGTCGGTCGTGGAACACATCTCGGACCGCGTGGCCGTGATGTACGTCGGGTACGTGGTTGAGGTCGCGCCGACCGACGAGCTGTTCCGCAATCCGCTCATGCCCTACACTGAGGCGCTGATCTCGGCCATCCCGCCGCCGAACCCGAGGCGGCGCGGACGACCCATGAAGCTCGCGGGGGAGGTTCCAAGCCCCTCCAACCCGCCGACCGGCTGCTACTTCCACCCTCGGTGTGCGTACGCTGCCGACCTCTGCAAGGTGGAGCGGCCACCATTGCGTGAAGTCACGCCCGGGCACTTCGCTGCGTGCCACTTCGCTGAGAAGCTCTCGCTCCGTGGCATTGACGGGCCGATGCCCGCGATTGACGGCTCCACTGCAGTGCCCGCCTCGCCCCAGGCATGAACCGGCGGCCCGTTCACGTCCTCTTCACCATCGATTGCGAGCCGGCTGGCCGAACGAGTCAGCTCGGCCCGTCCGATTGGGACGTGGGGGTTCGCGCTCTCGACGCGTTCCTCACGACCGTCCGGAACGCCGGCTTCGAACCGACCGTGTTCGCGACACCGGAGGTGGTCGACGCGCACGCGATCCTCTTCGAGGAGGTGCCGACGTCTGGTGGTGAAGTTGGGCTCTTGCTCAGCCCCGGGTCACTGCGCGACGCTCGCCACCGCGCCCACGTCGGAGCGCTGCGTGCGGAGCAGCAGGCGGAGATCCTGCGTCATGCTGTCGAGCGCTTCGCCGACGCGTACGGCCGCCGGCCGCTAAGCGCACGCACGACGCACTTCTCGGCGTCCGACGAGACTTTCGCCGTAATCGCCGACGCTGGCTTCCGCCAGTCGTCGATCAGCAATCCCGGGCGGGTCGTGCCCAAGTACCACGCTCGATGGGACGGTGCGCTCCCCGGACCGCACTTTGCGCATCCGGCCGACCGCCTCGCCGAAGGGTCCCTGCCCTTGCTCGAGATCCCGGTCACGACCGACCCGATGCAGCGTCGCGATGGCATCGCGCCGGAGCTGCGGATCGAGAACGGCACGGTCAGCGAGTGGCATGCCCCACTCGTTCGGGCGCAACTCGCGCGCCAGTTCACGTCGGGCGAGCGATGGCCCACACTTGTGTTCGTCACGACGACTCGCCAACCGTTCTACGACCGCACGAGCCGCGTTCGCCAAACCGCCGAGGGGCTCGCCGATCTGCTTGAATCGCTCGAGGCCGATTATGACCTGGTGCCGGCGACACCGTCGCGGCTACATGCGACGGTCGCCTCGGCCTGATCGATCCATGCCCCGACCGTCGTGGGACGGTCCCCGGCGCTATCCAGCTACCTGCCCGAGGAGAAGACCAGCCATGCTCGAACCCCAAGCGGGTACGCCTCCGGTGCGCGAGACCCCAAAGTGGACCGGCATCCTGACCCACCGTGACCCACAGGGTCGCTTCGCCGTGCGCTTCGCGACCGACTGGGCGTGGTTCGAAATCGACCGCCCATGGAACCTCGAGGATGCACGCTGCGAGGGGGTCGGTGCCGCGCCCAACCCGGAAGATCCGGCCACCGTGCTCGAGATGTGGGTTGCCCCGCTCGGCTTCGCTGTGCGCGCGGACGACTTCGGGGATCTGCGCGAGTCAGTCGAGGCGAGCTTGGAGGCCCTCGACGGCTGCCAGGTGCTCGGAACCGAGGACATCGTGATCGACAACCTCGTCAAGTTCGTGCGGGTCTACACCTTTCGCGAGGGCGATGTCACACGCAAGCGCCAGCAATGGCTCATCTACGCGCACACCTGGCTGTTCTCGCTCACGTGGCAAGGCTCGACGGTCGAGGAGTACGAGCACTGGTACGCCATGGCGAACCAGACCTTCCACACGCTCGACATGCCCCAGGAACTCATGTTCGCCACGGATCGCGACTTTGCCGACGCCTACGAGGGATCGGAGCGCGCCGACGGTGAGGGGCCGCGGGACAACTGACCGAAGCCGCCCCGAAACGCGCATCGCCCGGTTGGGGGGCAACCGGGCGATGCAAGGGCGTGAACCTGCACGAGGGGAAGTGCAGGCCGGGGACGAGTCCACCGTGTGGGGGCACGTTCACAAGGAGGGGGGCTCACTTGTGATTGTGAACTCTGTCACAAGGTTTATACCATTGCCCCCCGATGGCGGCAAACCTCGGCCAACTGCCTGCAACCGCCCTGAAACCGCATGGCGGGTATCTGCGACCGACCCCCGTCACCCCAGCCGGGGCAATGACACACCAAGCAAGACCTCGGGCGTGATCGTGGTGGCCAGTGCCGCATCGGTGGCGCGATCCCAACCCTCCGGCGGTGCAGGCAACACCACGTACCGCAAGTCGGCCGAGGCATCCTGCACGCGGATTGGCCGGGCCTGATCGATGTGCAACCCAAACTCTGCCAGGACAGCGCGCGGTTCGCGCACAGCCCGCGAACGGTACTCGTGGGCCTTGTACCAGGCCGGAGGCACGCCCATGAGCGGGCGGGAGTGGCACGAACACAAGGTGCAGACGATCAGGTGATGGATGTCGCCAGTGTTGTCGAGGACGACGGCGCGTGGCCACGTCGGCGCCAACACCAGTCCTGCCTCGACGCAGGCACCGAACGCATCCGACAGCAGGCGTGCCCGGAACTCGGGGTCCCGCCACGCCCGCACGATCACCGGTGCCACGGGTGGTGGGCCGGGTACGCGGGCCGCGACGGCTGCCTCAAGCGTGTTGCGGTCGAGGATTCCAGCCGCCACGACGAGGTCCGCAACCGCGTCCGCAAGCGCCGAGGGGTCGTCTTGCAGGATTCCGGCCTCATGGCCAGAGGGGCCAACCCTGGTCGCGCCCATCAGTCCCCCCTCTCAAGCCAGTGGTCGTACACATCGATATCAAGAGTGTCGTCAGGGTGGCCGTCGTACCCGTGCCAGAGATCAACCTGGCGGAAGCGCACCCGGTAAAGAATTCGCTTTGGCAGACCGTCGCGCCCGTATGCCAGTTCCTCTGGGTTGGGAAACCACCCGCAGGTCGCGACAATCGTTCCCAGCTTGCCTCGCACGTAGGCGGGCGTGCGGAAGTGTCCCGGCGGGAACGCCCGTCGCACCCGGACCGGCGTGCCGTCGGCCAGTGCCTGCGGTTCGCTTGGCGTCGCCATCACAGCGACCCCCCGTTCAACTCGGTGCGCGCCTCCAAGGCCGTGGCAAGTCCGGCGACAGAGATCACGCCCTTCTCCAACAGGAGGCGGACAGTGCCGTGCAGCCACCGGTGGTAGTAGCCAGCGTCACGGTACTCGTCTGGACCGAGCGACTCGATTTCGCGCCGCAACTCATCTGTCTTGAAGGCACCCCGTGAAAGCAGCAGGTACACGAGGGCATCCGTCCTGGCTTCCCACGGTTCCAGCGCGTGGACGTTGCGATCGACCGGGCCGGCGTTGAGGCCGCCAAGGTCATGGTGCCGACGCGGTTCCACGGGTCGTCTGCCTCCTGGGCGCATCCCTCGCGCCTACGCGAGTCTACGCGTGACGCGTTGCCCACGGTGACGCGCACTACACTTGCGCCCCGGTCGGTCGTCTCAATCGCCGTCACTTCCTCACCCGCGTCTCGGAGGTTCGCGCCGCATGGAGTTTGGTTTCTGCATCCCGTGCTTTGCCAGTCCCGGCCCGGCCCTGTTCCGCACTCCGCGCCTGGTAGCTCTTGACCCGGTTGCCTCGGTTGAGGCGGGCGTCCTCGCAGAGGCGCTCGGCTACGACTCCCTTTGGATGGCCGACCACCTCATCCTCGGGGTCGACGGCGCCATCCTCGAGGGGTGGACAACCCTTGCCGTCCTCGCCGGGCGGACGCACCGTATCCGCCTCGGCATGATCCACATGGGTGATGCCTTCCGGCACCCGGGACACTCCGCCAAGATGGTCGCCACCCTTGATGCCCTCACCGGTGGGCGGACGATCCACTTCTACGACGCCGGATGGGGCGTCGAGGAACAGGTCGCGTACGGTTTCCCGGACCTGCCAGAGGCCGAACGCCTCGCGCGTCTCGACGAGGGCCTTCACCTTGCCGGGAAGTTATGGACGGGCGAGGTAGTCAACCACGTGGGGCGCTTCTACCGCACCATCGATGCCGTTTGCCGGCCGACACCCGTGCAGCGCCCGCCTGTCTGGCTTGGTGAGGTACGGGACGACGCCTACCTCAACATCGTCGCGCGCTACGCCGACGGATGGAACAGCGTGCCCGTGTCGCCCGATGAGTACCGCCAGAAGTGGTCGCGCGTCGCGGATGCCTTCCGGCGTGCCGGGCGCGACCCGGAGGTCGTCACTCGAAGCCTGGAGATCCAGGTCCTTATCGCCCCGACGCGCGCCCGTGTGCGCGAGATCCTCGAGGAGTGCGCCGCGTTGGCGCCGGCGCCTCGGTTCGTGGCCAACCCCGACGTGGTGACCCACCTTCGTGACGCTCCTAAGGATGGCCCTCCCCTGCCGACAGATGTCGCCTCGAAATGGATCATCGGCACGCCGGACGAGGTCGACGCCCAACTGCGCGCCTTCGCGACCGAGGGTGTCTCGCACATCATGTTCTGGTTTGCCGACTTCCCGTCGCATGACGGCATGCGTCTCTTCGCGGAGGAGGTCATGCCCCGGTGGCGATGACGGTCGTGCCATCCAGCCGCGACCACTTCGGGAGGATTCCATGACCGACCGCGTACCCCACGTCGTGATCGCGTGCGACCGCGCCGTACGCGACGTCTACCTTGATCCCGCCGACTTGGCGCGCCTCGAACGCATCGCCACGTGGGAGTGGGTCCACGTCGAGGGTGGGCGCGAGTTTGGCGCAAACCGCGACCCGGAGGCCCGAGAGGCCGTTCGCGCCCGCCTTGCCGAGGCCAGCCTCGTCATCACCTGCCATGGATCCCCGCGCCTCGATGACGACCTGCTCGCGACGGCCCCGCACGTGCGCTTCATCGGTGAACTCGAAGGTGATCGCTTCGCCTACCGGATCGACGTGGAGGCGTCGTGGGCGCGCGGTATCACCGTCGTCGACACCACCAATGGCTCGTCATATCCCGTCGCCGAGTGGGCCCTTGGCCTGATCATCGTCTCGTTGCGAAACGCCGGCGAACACTTCCGGCACATGATCGAGCCAAAGGTCCATCGCAGCCGCGACCTGACACGGCGCACGCGCCACGGCCTTGTCGACGGCGACCTGTGGGGCAAGACGGTCGGCTTGATCGGGTGCGGGCACATTGGCCGGCGCCTGATCCATTTCTTGAAGGCGTTCGAGTGCCGCGTTCGCGTGCACGACCCGTACCTCCCGCGCGAGATGGCCGACGCCGTCGGCTACACCTCCACCTCCCTGCGAAGCGTCATGGAGCGGTCGGACATCGTCGTGTGCCTTGCGCCGCACACACCTGCCACCGAGGGTTTGATCGGCGCCACCGAACTGGCGTGGTTGCGCCCCAACTCCGTGTTCGTCAACGTGTCGCGAGGCGCCGTCGTGAACTCGCAGGCCCTCATCGAACGCCTGCGCCCCGGGGACGTTGTGGCCGGTCTCGACGTGTTCGACCCCGAACCCATCCCCGCCGACTCGGAGATCAAGCGCCTGCCAAACGTCTTCCTGTCGCCACACATCGCCACGACGGCGAGTACTCGGCAGGCATTCTTTCGGTTGATGGTCGATGAGGTGGAGCGCTTCCTCGACGGGCATCAGCCACTGTTCGAGGTAACGCCTCGCACGCTTGCCAACCGTCGCGGCGCGCCGGCCTGAACCTCATCGGCACGCAAGGAACCAAGAATGTCTGACAGTCCCGTCCGGATCGGCTTTGTGTCCGCCGATCACCTCCACTTCCCCGGCCTGTTGCGCCAAGCGATTGAGGCACCGAACATCGAGGTCGTCGGCATGGTGATCGACGACGCCGACCACCGTGCGTTCATCGCGTCGCGCTTCCCCGACGTGCGCGTGTTCGATACGCCCGGTGACCTGTACGACACCGCGCACCCCGAGGCGATCATCACGAACCGGAATAACCGTGACGCCCTGCATGACGTGGAGGACGCCGCCCGCCGGGGCATCCACGTCATGAAGGAGAAGCCGATGGCTGCCTCCCTCACGATTGCGGACGCGATGCAGTCGGCCTGCGCGCGCGGTGGCGTTCGCCTGATGATCAACTGGCCCACGAACTGGTCGCGCGCCTTCCACCACGCGCACACGATTGCCGCCTCGGGGCGCATCGGCAAGGTCTGGCAGGTGCATGTCCGGAACGGCCATCAGGGGCCTCCGGCGGACTTCGCGAAGGGCGACCCCATTGGGCGCATCGGTTGGGAGTGGTTGATGGACCGCGACCGCAATGGTGGCGGGGCGGCGATCGACTTCTGTTCCTACGGTGCCGTTATCTCACGATGGTTCATGGGTCAACCCGCACGCGTGACCGGTGTCGGTGGGCGCTACGTTCGCACCCACATGACTGTGGAGGACAACGCGGTCATGATCCTCCAGTACGCGCACGGACACTCGATTGCCGAAGGCACGTGGTCGCAACCGGCCACGCCGTCGCCGGCACCGATCACCATCTACGGGTCGGAGGGCACCATTGCCATCCCGCCGGGGCAGGACACCGAGGTGGCCGTCGCGATGGGCAATGGGCCATGGCGCCAGACGGTCGAGACGATCACCGCGCCGGAACTACCGTCCCACTACGCTTCCGGTCCGGCGTACTTTGCACACAGTCTCCGGCACGACCTGCCATTTGAGGGCATCGTCGATGCGGCGATTGCGCGCGACGCGCAAGAGATCTTGCAGGCAGGGATGCAGTCGATGGCGACTGGCGCCGCGGTCTCCTTGCCGTTGCCGGTGCACCTCACCGGCCGGCGGCGCGACCACCATCGGCACCGCGCGTAGCAGCGGCGCACGCATCTCGACGTGCCCAGAACCGACTGCCGGGCGCGTCAGGGAGACTCAGGCGCCCCGCCACGGCTTGGCGGTGGCCCGCACACGTTCCAGGCGGGCCGGGTCGAGGGTGCCGGCGGTCGACCGCGGGTGCCCGACCGGCATGAGCGGGGACGGCACCCCCAGCCGTGCCTGCACGCCCGGGTCGGTGTAGTACCCGGTGTACGCCTGCACTACTAAGGCGTCGAACACGTGAGGGTGGGTGAGTTCGACTGCCTCAAGTGTGGCAATACGCCCTGCTTCGGGAAGCGTGTCGAAATCGCCCCCGCTGGCGTGCGCGGCGATCCGAACCGCCGTGAGGGCGTCGAGTATGGGTGCGCGCAACGCTGGCCGTTCGGCAAGGTGGCCGTCGACGGCGCGGGCGGCCCCCGTGTTTGAGGCCGGGGGCATCACTCCGTCACCCGGCAGCAGTGTCTCAAGGACGGCCGCAAGCAAGTCAAGGTCTTCCGGCCCGAGGACGGTGCCGGACATGTTGGTCGAGGTCATGCGGTCACCTCCGCGAAGTGCGCATCAAGCCACTCGGCCGTCCGCAGGGCAAGGGCCTGGATCGTTGACGTTGGGTTCACCGGCGCGGAGGTCACGAAGACGCTGCCATCGACGACAAACAGGTTTGGCACGTCGTGCGCCCGCCCCCACCGGTCGACAACCGAGTGCGCCGGATCGTTGCCCATCCTGGTCGTACCCATCAGGTGCCATCCAGCGACGCGGGCCAGCGGATCGACGGTCACCTCGATGGCGCCGGCCGCGCGCACCAAGTCGGTCGCGCTGGCGATGCCGTGGTCAAGCAATGCACGGCTGTTCTTGCTGAGGGTGTACGAAAGCTTCGCTGCCGGGATCCCATGGGCGTCCGTCTGGGTCCCGGACAGGGTGACACGGTTGTGCGCCTCAGGCAGGTCCTCGGTCATGATGACAACGGTCAGTCCGTGCCCGAACTGCCGTCGATGCGCGGCGTGGTGCGCGCGCCCCCATGGCAATCGCTTGCCTGGCCCCCGTCCGAGGGCCGTGCCGACCGGCAACGGGTCCCGCACCAGTTGCAGTTGGTAGCCGCGCACGGCACCCTTGGCCGGGTCGGTCTCGTAGAACTCCTGCGAGTTCAAGAGGGCCCCGGTCGGCCCTTCGTATGAATCGATTCGCTCCTCTAGGACCCCTCGCACGATCGCCACCGGGTGGAACATGAAGTTCCGCCCAACGAGGTCGCTTGAGTTCGCTAGGCCGTTCGGGAAGCGCGCCGACCGTGAGTTCAGGAGGAGGCGAGGTGTGCCGACTCCGTTCGCCGCGACGATGACCGTGCGGGCGTGGATCACCTGCAGGTGGCCACTGGCGTCGTAGTACGCTGCCCCGGACGCCTTACCGTCGCTGTCTACCAAGATCTCGCGTACGCGCGCCTTGGTGACCACCTGCGCGCCGAGTTTGATTGCCTCGGGGATGTACGTC
>CAILQO010000210.1 GCA_903836285.1 uncultured Chloroflexota bacterium | reverse complement strand
GTGCCATGTCCGCGCGTGACCGCCCAAGGAAGGCGCCGTTCAGGAAGACGTTTTCGCGCCCCGACAGGTCCGGGTGGAAGCCGGCCGCCAACTCCAACAAGCCGAAGACCTTGCCCGCCGCCTCGAGAGTGCCGGAGGTCGGGCGCATCGTCCCGGCCAGCAACTTCAGCAGCGTGCTCTTGCCCGCCCCGTTCCGACCGATGATCCCCAACGTGCGCCCCGCCTCAACGTCAAACGTCACGCCGTCGAGCGCCCAGAACTCGTCGCGTTGCCCAAGCGCGGTCCCGCCGCGCAGCAACGAGATCGCCGCCTCTTGCAGCGTCCCCGCCCGGCCACGCCGGATCACGAACCGCTTGCGTACGTCAGTCGCGCGCACCGCCACGCGTGCCATCGCCTAGACCTCCTCGGCGAAGGCGGGTGCAACGCGGCGGAACGTCCACCAGCCGACCCCCAGGAGCACGCACCCGATCACGAACGGCACCAGCGTGTGCCGGATGATCGGCGTCTGGTAGAGCATCACGTACCGGTAGTCGGTGACAAGCGTCGCCATCGGGTTCAGCGTGTAAACCAGCCGCCACACGTCGATACCCAACACTTGGTTTGGGAGCAGCTCAAGTTCATAGAAGACCGGCGTCAGGAAGAACCACGCCGTCAGGCCGACCTCTAGCACCTGTTCGGCGTCTCGATAGAAGACGTTCATCGCCGCCAGCAGCAGCGAGATGCCCAGCACGATCATCGTCTGAATGCCGATCACGACCGGCAGGGCAAGGATCCACGCGTTCCACTTGGCGCCGAGCAGTAACGCGAGCGGCAAAAAGACGGCGAGGCTCAACAGGAAGTTGACCAAGTTGGCAAGCACGACGCTGATCGGCAGCACCTCGCGCGGGAAGTGCACCTTGTCGATCAGGTGGGCGTTACCGGTGACGCTGCGGACGGCGCCCCCGAGACTACCGGTGAGGTAGTTCCACGGCAGCAAGCCTGCCAGCACGAACAGCGGGTAGCTGCGAACCTGCTGGGGTTTCACGACTTCGAAGACGATCGTGAAGACGAGCATCATCAGGAGCGGGTTCAGCAGCGACCAGAGGAACCCAAGCGCCGATCGCCGGTAGCGCACGGCCAGATCCCGCGCAACGAGGCTTCGGAGTAGGTCGCGGAACTCCCAGAGTTCCCGGATGACCCCAAGGGCGCCGGTCGCGCTTGATCCGCCCGAGGTGGAAGCGAGGACGCGCGGTTCAGGGCGACGGCGCGAACCGGACCTCGCACTGCCGGCGATGGACTGCGCGCGGGATGCCCCTGTCACGAGTGAAGAACGTCGGCACCCACGTTCGGGCACCGTCCGCTGCATCGTGCTGCGACGCACCGGACGGGTCGAAGCAGGAGTACCTCGGGCGCCGTCCGTCAGATACTCGCCGTCGCCAATCAGCGGACGCGGTGGCCGCGCTCCGCCCAAGGATCAACAAGATCGTGGCGGATACCCTAGGGAACGGGAGGCTCGCCCCCACCCCACGCCGTCAGGTCACTCGCCCTGCATCGACCGCGCGAGGGCAATCTCTCCGGGGTCGGGCGGGGCGACGTCACCGCCGGTCTCGCCCGCCACCCGCTCCGCCTCGAACGCCATCTTGATGTGCTTCGCGATCTCCGGCTCGAACCACTCGTCGATCGTGCGGTCGAGTTCGCGGGCACGCATCGCCGCGAAGCGCCCTTCCAGCTGCTCCCGCGTGATCGCGCCGGACTCGATTAGCACCTCAGCAAGCGCACGAAGCTGCACGTACGCCAGCAGGGAGTGCCCGGCCACTCCCATCATCATGCGCGCGATCGGCGTGGGCACCTCGTCGGCCATCCGCGTATCCTCCGATAGGTCTGCCCGGAACTGGCGACGACCGCCCTGAGGATAGCCGCCGCCGGGCCGAATCCGAGGCTACTGGACTCCGGCAATCGACCCATCTGTCCCGCTCGCCCCCGTAGCACGAAGGCCTCCCCAATGCCTCGCACCACCGTCGCCATCGTCACATGGAACGGCCGCGCCCACCTAGAACCCCTCTTCGCCGGTCTGCTGTCGCAAGGTGCGCCGGGCGGGTTCGATGTCGTGGTTGTGGACAACGCCTCCCGCGACGGCACGCCAGAGGCCGTCGAGGCGGTCGCCACCTCCGACTCGCGGATACGCGTGGTCCGCAGTGGGCGGAACGCCGGGTTCGCCGTCGGGAACAACCTCGCCCTCGACCACACGCGCGCGGACTATCTCGTTGCCCTCAATAGCGACACCGTCCCTGAACCGGGATGGCTTGACGCCCTCGTCGAGGCTGCCGACGCAAACCCGCGCGTCGGGTCGGTCGCAAGCCAAATGACCTTCTTGCACGACCCACAGGTGGTGCAATCTGCGGGGATCCGTATCGACCGTGCCGGCATCGCGTGGGACGCCGGTAGCGGTGACCGGCGCCGACCGCCGGGCACCCCGACCCCAACCTTTGGCGCAAGTGCCGGCGCCGCCCTCTACCGCACCGCGATGCTTCGCCAACTCGGTGGCTTCGACGAACGCTTCTTTATGTACCTCGAAGACGTCGACCTCGCATGGCGCGCCCGACTGGCCGGGTGGGAGGCCGTCGTCGCGCCGTCCGCCGTCGTGCGCCACGCGCATTCCGGCAGTGCCGGCGAAGGATCACCCTTCAAGAACTGGCACCTCGGGCGCAACAAGGTCTGGACGATCGCGAAGTGCTACCCAGCCGCCGGCTTGCGCGCGCACCTGCCGGCGATCCTCGGGTACGACCTGATGGCAATCCCGTATACCGTGGCGACCCGGCGCGACCTTTCCGGAGTGCGTGGGCGCCTCGCCGCGCTAAGAAGCCTCGGACCGATCCTCGCCGACCGCCGCCGCTTGCACGAGACCTACCCCGACGGGTGGGCGCGCACCCGTGACTGGATGGAACCGGTGGCATCTCCGGCCGACACGTTTGCGCGCTATGCCCGGCTGCGCAAGGTCCTCGCGGGGCGCACTGCGTAGGTCATTTATCAGTTACGCACACCCGACGGGAGGGACAAGGCCCCCCAAGTTCCCGGTGACGACACGTCGTCGCGCGCCGCCGAATTCATGGTCCGCGATCATCCTTGCCCCCGACTCCCGGTTAGCGCCCACCGTAAGCCCCGCGCGCGTCCACGAGCGACCGACCGCTCACCAATGCCCAGCGGACTTGGTGTCCGCATGCAGTCATCTCCACCTCACCCTCAACGCCGATTGAG
>CAILQO010000209.1 GCA_903836285.1 uncultured Chloroflexota bacterium | reverse complement strand
CGAACGCTCACCACCATCGGCACCGGTCCGGGCGCAGCCATCCGGGCCGTCGACATCGAAGCCGGCGCCACTGGCCTCACCCTTGCCTTCACCGCACACGGGGTCACCACGGGGGCCCGTGTCAGCGTGGCCCTCCACGGTCCGCACTGGGTGCCAGCGATCGTGGCCACCGTCGCGGTTGCGATTGCACACGGGCATGCTCCCGGCGCAGCCGTCGCGGCACTGGGTCAGCAGGTGCGCCCGGTCGCTGGTCGCCTCGCGCCGCGCGCCGGGCTGCATGGGTCGCTGATCCTCGATGACACCTTCTCGGCAAGCGTGGCATCGACGATGGCATCGCTCGACGCCTTGGCGACCCGCCCACGCCCCCGCCTCGTGGTCCTCGGGGAGGTCGGCGGGCATCGCACCCCCACCGACGCGGACGTTGCACGCCTCGGCGCGCGCGTGGCCGCCGTCGCCGATGCCGTCGTCGCCGTGGGGGATGGTGCCGATGCCATCGCCCAGCGTGCCCGTGTCGCCGGCCTCGACGCGTCCCGGATCGGCACGGCGCACCGCCCCGCGGAGGCCGCCGCCCGAGCCGCACGCGCCATCGAGCGCTGCACCGCACCGGCGGGTGAAACCCCCCCCTGGACGATCCTGGTCAAGGGAAGCGCGCGCGCCCGCCTGGAGTCGGTCGTTGCCCGCCTGCTCGACGACCCAGGGACGGCCACCACGCTGCTCGTTCGCCAGGACCGTGGGGCACGGCGCGTGGTGCTCACTGGGCGCGACCGTCCGGCGTGGCTCGAGATTGACCTCGATGCGATCGCCGGCAACGTCGAGGCGCTCATCCGGGTGGCGGCACCGGCACAGGTCATGGCGGTCCTCAAGGCGGACGCGTACGGCCATGGTGCAGTGCGGGTCGCGCGCACGGTCCTCCACCACGGTGCCACCGCCCTGGCGACCGCGGTGCTGTCAGAGGCCGCCGACCTGCGCGCCGCCGGTATCACCGCCCCGATCCTCGTGCTTGGCCACCTCCCTCCGTGGCAGGCCCGGGACGCCGTGCGCCTGGGCGTCGCGGTCACCGTGTTCGACGACGATTCGGCGCGCCACCTCTCGGACGCGGCCCTCGCCGTCGGCCGGACCATCGCCGTGCACGTCAAGGTCGACACGGGCTTGCGCCGGATCGGCCTGGAACCCGCCGACGTCGTGTCGTTCGGACGCCGCCTCACCACGTTGCCGGGACTCGCGGTCGAGGGCATCTACACGCACCTCGCAACCGCCGATGCCGCCGACCAGTCGTTCGCGCGGGAGCAGCTCGCCCGGTTCAGCGCGGTCGTCACGGCGTGGTCCAATGCCGGCTTGGTGCGTCCCCGGTGGGTCCACGCCGCGAACAGCGCCGCCACCGTCCACCTTCCCGACGCCCGCCTGGACCTCGTGCGCCCGGGGATCGCGTTGTACGGCATCGCCCCCGGCCCGGAAGCCCCCTTGCCCGCCGACTTCCGCGCGGCCCTCCAACTCAAGACACGGATCGCGCAGGTCAAGCAGGTCCGTGCCGGTGAGACGGTGTCCTACGGCCGGACGTGGGTCGCGCGCACCGCACGCACGATCGGCGTCCTGCCAGTTGGGTACGGTGACGGGCTGCGCCGCGGACCGCGCACGTGGGGCGGGGCACTCGTCCGGGGCCAACGCGTCCCGTTCGTCGGCCGGATCTGCATGGACATGTGCATGATCGACGTGACCGCGATCCCCGGGGTGCGGGCGGGCGACCATGCCGTCCTGATCGGGGCGCAGGGCAGCGATGCCATCACCGTGGAGGAGGTTGCACGGCACGCCGGGACGTCGCCATACGAGGTCACGACACAGCTCCTTGCGCGTGTCCCGCGAGAGGTCGTGGGGACCGGGGGCGCCGACGACCCCTGACCAGCGACGCGCTCGATGCCGGACGGCGTGCGCCCCCCACGTCCTCCCCCGCCCCAACCCCCCTAGCAGGCGAGGAACGAGCATACGGTAGAAAAAGTCCTCCTACGGAGGCGCTGCGCTGGAAAACGGGAGAGGGGCTACCTGTCCCTAGAAGAGGATCGGGTTCGTCCAAGCTCGCCGCTGCATCCAGTCCATGCACGCGACGCGCACGTGGCGACGGCCGGATCCCTGCCCCGCAAACGGGCGCCGAGCGGTGCGGCCAAGGTCAATCGTGAAGTCGTGCGCCGTGATCATCGGGGGCATGGTCCCGGTCGGCACCGTCGCCAGCTGCGTCGCATCGGGGTGGTACGCCATCCCGGAGTTCGTGCCAGGGCCGCTCACGTAGATCGCGGCGACCGGCGACGTCCGGACATGGACGTGCAGCGTGCGCCCGTCAGCGGAGACCTCGACCCAGGCGTCGTGGATTTCAGGACCGGTCGAGGCGTAGAACCGCCCAGCCCGCAGTGCCGCGACGATCGCTTCCGGCGTCCGGGCCTCGGCATGGATCATCGTCCACCCCCGGCCTCGTTCAATGGTGTGCCAGTGGGTGTCGTCGGTCGCGATCGCCGACCATGTGCGACCACGCAACAGGCCCTCATCCCACATCGCGGAGCCATCGCCCTTGAGGCTGTCCAGCACCGTCCCGGTGTTCATCACCTCGAGGCCGTCGATCTGGAGGGCGAGGACGTCTGCGGTCGTCAAGCCGGACCAATGCGGGTGCGCGACGAAGGTGGCGGCGCCATGTGCCCGAAGCCACGCCGACGACACCGCACCGGAGGTCGATGGTGGGGGCAAGGTGATGCCCGGTGCGATGCCGATGCCCAGGAGGTGGAACTCGGTCCCCAGTTCGCCATCGGCGGCGGTCAACTCGACGGACGGGACGAGGATGAGGCCATGGGCATCAACCGCTTGCGGGTCGGTGATCCGGTCGTGATCGGTGAGGGCGAGGAAGTCGTGGCCGAGCGCAGCGTAGCCCGCCGCGGCGTCGGACGGCGACAACGCCCCGTCCGATTCCGTGGTATGGCAATGCAGGTTGCCCTTCAGCCACGTGCCAGGCCCAGCAAAGGCAGGTCCGCGCCCGGGAACGGTCTCGCTGGCGTCCATGTTGCCCGAACGATACCGGCCGGAGCCGTAGAGTGACGGCGGAAGGAAGACGATGAAGGCACTCGTGAAATATGCACTCGGCAAGGGGAACCTCGAGCTGCGGGACCTTCCCGATCCGGTCCCCGGCCCAGGCGAGGTGGTGATGCGCGTCGCCGCCACCGGCGTCTGCGGCACCGACCTGCACGTCGAGGACGATGAGTACGTCGTCGTCCCTCCGGTCACCATCGGGCATGAGACGTCCGGGCGCGTCGTCGCCACCGGCCCGGGTGTCTCCAGCATCGCAATCGGCGACCGCGTCACCGCAATGACCACGATGTGGAGTTGCGGCACCTGCGACGCGTGCCACGCAGGCGAACTCAACCGCTGCCCGGAACGCCATGGGCTCGGCGCGCAGGCGGACGGCGCCTTCGCAACGTACCTGCGGGTACCCGCAGCCAACGCCTTGCGCTTGCCGGACAACGTCGCGGATGAGCCGGCGTCATTGACGGAACCACTGGCGTGCTGCACGCGGGCCGTCCTTGAGGTGGGCAATCTCGGGGCGCCGCCGCACCCTTCCTCCGCTCCGGTCGTCGTCTCCGGCCCGGGGCCAATCGGCCTGCTGTGCGCGCAGGTCGCACGCGCCGCCGGGCATCGGGTGATCATCCTTGGGACGGGCGCGGACACGGCGCGCTTCGCGATTGCCCGCACCCTCGGCTTCGAGGAACTGATCGATGTCACCGCAACCGATCCCGTGGGGGCGATCAACGACCGCACCGGTGGCAAGGGTGTTCCCGTGGTGATCGAAGCCGCCGGCGCGGCACCATCGCTCGCCACGGCGATCGAGCTGGCGATGCGCGGCGGCACCGTCGTCCAGATCGGGCTGTACGGAAGGCCGGTGCCGGTCCCCGTTGATCGCCTGGTCATCCGCGAGGTGACGCTGCGCGGGAGTTTCGCAAGCACGCCCTCGTCGTGGCGATCGGCGCTCGACCTGATGGCCACGGGCGCGGTTGACCTGGCACCGCTCGTTTCCCTGGTGTTGCCGCTGCGCGACTGGGCGACAGGCTTCGCCGCGGCGCGCACCAAGGCTGCCGGGAAGGTCGTGCTCGTTCCCGGCGACTAGCGGGGGATGGGGCAGGGGGCGAGTATGACCTCCTTGGCGAAGCGCCTCCGTGGGAGGACTTGAGACGCGCCGCGCATCCTGCGCCCCCTCCCCCCAGGCGCGGCAGGGACGAGGAACGAGGACATGCGACACCGCGCCCAGACACCGAAGGCGAACGAAGGAGCATACGGTGGAAAAATGAAAACGGGAGAGGGGCGGCCTGTCCCCGTCACGAGAAGGGCGTGGCAAGTTCCGCGAGGCGGCAGGCCGCGTTGACCAGGCGAACCTGATCGGCAGTCTGGCACGATGCCGCCAGCAGCGACGGCGAGTGCACCAGCACGGCAAGGGCGCGGGCACGCGAGATGGCGACGTTCAACCGGTCGAGGCCAAACAGGAACTCGACGCCACGCGAGAGGTCGAGGGCGTCCGACGCGGTCATCGAGTAGAACACGACCGCCGCCTCCTGCCCCTGGAAGCGGTCCACGGTGCCGGCCATGACGCCCGGAGGGAGCATCTGGTTCAGGAGGTCGACCTGCCGGTTGTACGGGGCGACCACGATGATGTCGCGGGGTTCGAGCGGGCGCGTGGCCCCGGCCTGATCGGTCCACGGCACGCCAAGCAGGTTTGCGCATGCGGCGGCGATGGCGAGCACCTCCTCACGCGACTCCACGCGATTGCCGGCATGCGCCACGTCGATGCGCCGGAGACCTGATCCGACGGGGCGGCCACCCGGCTCGCGAGGCCCGATCCCTTGCCGCAGGCACGACGGATGCGCGGTGAGGCGGCTCTCGTAGAACTGTTCCGAGATGAATTGGCAGATGTCCGGGTGCAGCCGCCACGACACGGGAAGGAAGACGCCCCGGTGGGCGGGGACCGTCTCGTGGTCACCAATCAGGTGCGCCAGCGCCGAGACGCCCACCCCTTCGGGATGATCGCCCCGGGTCGGCTGCGCGAGCTGGCGCGGGTCACCAAGTAGGAACAGCTGGCGCGCAGACGTCGACGCGGCCAGGGCGTTTGCCAGCGACATCTGGCCGGCCTCGTCGATGAAGAGGGCGTCCAGGGCCTGGTCGAAATCCATCGAGGCGAAGAGCCACGCCGTACCCGCGAACAGCTTGCACGTCCCTTGCGCGAGGGCATCACTGGCCACACGGTTGCTCTCCGCGAGTTCCACGACCTCCGACCGGCACCGTTGATCCTTCCGTGCGCGTTGGATCGCCGCCACGCTCACCCCACTCTCGCTTGCGGCGTCCATCGTCGCGTCAAGCAGGTTGGCGATGGCGCGATGGCTGTTGGCGCAGATGCCGACCCGCTTCCCGGCGGCGATCAAGGCAAGGATCATGCGCGCGGCGGCATGGGTCTTGCCGGTTCCCGGCGGTCCTTGCACCGGCAGCACCGTCTCGTCGAGTTCGATGGCAAGGCGACGAAGTGCATCGCCGCTCGCCTCACCGGGGCGCACCAACTCGGCACCGGGGCCTGTGCCAGGGACCACCGGCGTCATGCCACGGAGCAAGCGGCGGGCGGCACGGTGCGGTCCCGCTGCGCCCAACGACGCGGCACCGAGGGTGTCGATCGATCGCGCAACCCGGACAAGGGCCCGACGCAACGGACCAGACGCGGCCGGGACGAGCGGGACGACCGCCTCCACGGGTGCCGTGCCTGGCCAAGGGAGGCCCCGGTCGACGCGCAGGTCAATGGTGCCGGACTGCGTATCCAACGCATCGACGACCAGTTTCGGCGACAGGCCCCACGCGTGGCAACTCACCTCGTCGCCGACGGTAACGCGATGCTCCTGGCCTCGCGGGAACGAGAACCGACGGACGTTGCGGCGCGCCTCACCCAACTGGCGCAGCCCCCCGAGTGCCGACGGGTGTTCGATGAGGTCGGCAGGGTCGGCCCCCATCGCACTGAAGTAGTCGAGCCACTGCACGGCGTCCTCGCGCCGGTGCCACCGCAACAGGTCAGCGAGGAGCCGCGCGGCACTCGCGTCCGCGTGTCCCTCCTCGTTGCCCTTGCGCCGGTGCGCCCTCTCGAGGTCCAGCATGGACACGATCGCCTCGCCGACCATGACGTCATCGTCGCGGGCCCGGTCGTCCGTATCGGATCGCATGCCCGGTGGTTCGCCAAGGGCGCGCCGCTCACCCAGCAGCCAGTCGCGGACCCGGGACAGCCGTTCAACGACCGCGAGCATCGCCGCGTCGAGGTCGGCCGCCCCGTCTCCGGTCTCAACCCAGCGATCGAACGCCACGAGCGGCGCCTCGTCGATGAGACCTGTCACGCCAACGTACCGATCCATGTCGGACAGGTCGTCCACGGCGCGCGCGGTGCGGATCGCCTCGCGCGTCACCGCCCGGAGGTCGACGAAGGCGCCCCCATCCACCAGCTTCTGCAGTTCGCGTTCGCCAGTGCCGTGACGCGACGCGGCGGCACGCAACGCCATGATCGCGCCGTCGCCCCAGGTGTGGACGTGCGGTCGGGGTGCGCCGGGTGGCAGGTGCCGACGCACCTCGAGCAGTGGCAGCAGCGCGCGGACCGTCGCCTGCACAAGGGCACGCTCCTGGTCGTCGTCCAACGCTCGTGCCACCGACGACGCGCCATCGACGCCACCCGCCCGAACGACCGCGGCGTACGTGAAGCGCCTGCGGACCCGGTAGGGGTCGAGTTCGGCATGCAGGAAGACATCGCCCGCGACCGGTGACGGGACCCTCCAAGCGCCGCGGGGCGGATCGGAAGCGGGGATGTTGACGAGGATCGCGCGGTCGCGCCCGTGGTCGGTCAGCTCGACAGAGAGCCGCGCCGCGTCCCGGTGGCGCACGAGGATCGGTGCGGGCACGGCGATCCGTTCACCCAAGGCGGACAGTTCCCGATCGTCGGTGGCGGCGAGGGCACGACGTGTCTCGACGCCACCAGATTGCAGGCGCCGGGCGTGGTCGCGGCGCATCCCGGGGACGGCGGCGAGGTGGTCGTCGGCGATCCGTCGGGCGCGACAGGCATCCGCCCACGGGCAGGTGCGGCACGCAGGCACCACCCACGGGTAGGGGGCCACCGCTCCCTTTGTCTCCCTTCCCGTCGCATGCGCCCGTCCCTCAGGCCTGCTCGGCGTCGCACTGGGGGATGGGGGTCCTTCAAGGGGCAGCGCAGGCACGGCGTCCCTGATCACCTGCAGGTAGCGGTCCCGAAGTCGCCGGTGGAACGACGCTGCATGCGCCGTCGGGATGGTGACCCGGCGACCATCGCCAAGGTCGACGTGCATCGCCATTGGTTCCGCGCCAATGAGGGCCGCGAGTTGCGACGTGTACTGCGCGAGTTGCACGACCGCCCCGGCATGCACGTACCCGCGCAGCTTCGTGTCGGCGACCTCGTACGCATGGTTGCCGAGAACTGAAACGCCTTGGATCCGCTCAAGCACGTCCGCGTAGCCAAGCCACGTGCCGTCAAACAGGACGCCCTGGACGATCACGTCCGTGCCGGCACGCATCAGGTCGAGGGTGCGCCCGGCGGCGTCCTCGATGGCCCCGAGGCCAGCACCGCGCTCGGTGCGCGGCACCTCGATCACCTCGCGCCCGGCCTCCCTGCTCCGAGCCACCCAGTCAACTTCAAGCGCACGACCGCGACTCGCAAGCCGTTCGAGCACCGGGTCCTCCCGGTCCGGACGCTTGAGATGCCCAAGGACCGCCTCGTGCGTGAGGACGGCGCGATGGGCGCACCCAAGGAAGGACGCCAAGTCCGTTGCCGTGTGGATCAATCGTCCGTCAAGCAGTTGCATGGCATGGCCCCCGCCGGTACGACTCCCCGGCCCCACATGACGGTACGCGCACCGGCGGTATTGTGACGCGCGCGGCACGCCACTCCTCGTGGAATTGGGTGCCGGCACGACGAGGGGGAGCGCCACCGTGAAGATTCGCGACGTGAAGATGTTCCCTGTCATGGTCGGGAGGCGCCACCAGCTGATCGTGAAGGTCGAGACCGACGAAGGCCTTCACGGATGGGGCGAGTCCGGCCTGTCAGGACGCGAGGCGGCGGTGATGGGGGCCTTGCGCCATTACCGGGAGCTGCTGATCGGCAGGGACCCGTTCCGCATCGGCGCCACGTGGCAGGACCTGTACCGAAGCCAGTACTTCGAAGGCGGGCGCGTCCTCGTCGCTGCGATCTCGGCCATCGACATCGCCTTGCACGATCTCAAGGGCAAGGCCCTAGGCGTCCCGGTCTACGAGTTGCTTGGCGGCAAGCACCGGGAGTACGTATCGCTCTTCGCAACGACCAGTGCGCCGATGGGGCCGAAACTCCTGGACGACGCCGCCAAGTTGCTTGACAACGGGTGGACAGTGATCCGCACGTGGATGCACGCACCACCCGAGACGCGCGCCGATGGCGACCCGGTCTACGAACCGTGGGAGAGCGTCGGCGAAACGGCACGGTGGCTCAACCGACTGCGCGAAGCGGTGGGCGACCGTGCCGTCCTGGGCATTGACTACCACCATCGCCTCTCGGTCGCCGAGGCCGCATCGTTCTGTCAGAAGCTCGGGGCTGACACCCTTGACTTCCTTGAGGAACCGATACGCGACGAGACACCCGAGGCGTACGAGGCCCTGCGCCGCATGACCCACGTGCCGTTTGCGATCGGCGAGGAGTTCGCCTCGAAGTGGCAGTTCCTGCCGTATATCGAGCGAGGCATCACTCAGTACGCGCGCCTGGACGTGTGCAACGTGGGGGGCTTCACCGAGGCGATGAAGGTGGCCGGCTGGGCGGAGGCGCACTACGTGGACCTGATGCCCCACAACCCATTGGGCGCGATCTGTTCGGCGGCAACCGCTCATCTCTGCGCTGCCGTCCCGAACGTCTCGTGGATGGAGATCCGAAACTCGCCTACGGAGTCGCTTGGCTTCTACGACGAGCGCCTCTTCCCGGTGCAACCGAAGCAGGATGGGCCTCGGTTGATCGTGCCTGATGTACCCGGCCTTGGCGTGGAGTTCGACGAGAAGGCAGCCTCCCACGAGGAGTTCCAGCCAAGGGCACGGCGCCTGCTGCGTCGGCGCGACGGTTCGGTCACGAACTCGTGAGGCCGATCATGGCGCCGAGTGAAAGAGAGAGGACGATCGAATGTATGACGTGTTGATCACCGGCGGAACCGTCATCGACGGCACTGGTGCCCCACCGTACCGCGCCGACGTTGCAGTCAACCGCGACCGCATCGCGGCAATCGGGTCGCTTGATGGTCGCACCGAGGCACGACGCGTGATCGACGCCGCCGGCAAGGTCGTGGCTCCCGGCTTCATTGACATGCACACCCACTCCGACCTGACGCTGCGGGCGGATGCGCGCGGGTGGTCGAAGCTTCGCCAGGGAGTCACGACCGATGTCACCGGCAACTGCGGCATGACCCCGTACCCGGTGGCGCCCGACCCCGAACGCGCACGCGTGCTCAAGGAATCGCTCTTTGCGATCGCCGACGACATGGCGTGGGGTTGGCACGACGTGCAGGGCTACCGGGACGTCCTGAACGCGCAGGGAATCGCCATCAACGTGGCGCCGCTCGTTGGCCACTCGGCGATCCGGGGCGCGGCGATTGGCTTCGGCGAAGACCCGGCCAGTCCGGACGGCATCGCGGCGATGTCACGCCTGCTTTCGGACGCCCTCGACCAGGGTGCGTTCGGCCTGTCGACCGGCCTCACCCTGCCTCCCAGTTCCTACGGCGATACCGAGGAGGTGGTGGCGATCGCGCGCACCCTCGCCGCGCGACCAGGGCGCTTGTACTGCAGTCACGTCCGCGGCGATACGGTGGACGGCCCGACGGGGATGCGCGAGGCCCTCGAGATTGGGCGTCGCGCGGGCGTTCCCGTGCACCTCGCCCACATGGCCGTGAACGACCCGCGACGGTGGGGCACCGCCGGGGAGGTCATGGCAGAGATCGACGAGGCGGCCCGCGACGGCGTCGATGTGACCTGCGACGTCTACCCCTACGCCGCGTCGAGTTCCGGCTTCTCGCAGTGCCTGCCCGGGTGGGTGCAGTCGGGCGGGCGCCTGGAGACGGTAGCGCGTCTCCGGGACCCGGGAACCCGTGCCCGCGTCCGCGCGGACATGGAGGCGAACGGACTGCTTGCCGGCTGGCCGTGGCACTGGGACCGCCTGATGGTCTGCCGGGTAGTCACACCCGAATGGCGCCATGCGGAAGGGATGACCTTTGCGGAGCTCGGTGACGCACGCGGGGTCGCTCCGGTTGATGCGGCGCTGGACCTCATGGTCGCCGACGAGGGGCGCGTCCAGATCATCTTCTTCTACCGCACGGAAGAGGACATGCGGAACTTCCTGCGCCATCCCCGCTCGATGGTCGGATCGGACGGATCGGCGTTGACGGCTGATGGCCCAACCGGTGGTGGGCGCCCGCATCCACGGAACTATGGCGCCGCCGCACGGATCCTCGGGCGATACGTGCGCCACGAACCGGTCCTGTCGCTTGAGGATGCGGTCCACCGGATGTCCGGGAAGGTGGCGGACCGCCTCGGGCTGCGCGACCGCGGACGCATTCGCGCCGGCCTCGCCGCCGACCTTGCCGTCATCGACGCAAGCACGGTGATCGATCACGCAACCTTCGAATCCCCGCACCAGTATGCGACCGGCGTGCCGTGGGTGATCGTGAACGGAGCCGTTGCGGTCGCGGATGGTGAACCGACTGGAACACACAATGGGCGGGTCCTCACGGCGGCCTGACTCCCCCTTCCCGCGTAGGGACAGGTTGGGCTTTGGGAAGTTGTCAGGCCCGGCGGGGAAGTGCGCGTGGTCGGCGGGCATCCCTGCGCGCCTCCCGTCGCACTCGAGCGGCGGAGGGGGAGCGGCCGGGTGGACCCTAGATCGCGCGACCGCCGTGCCGGAGGCCCCGGGCAACGTTCCGCGCGATCTTGGCGTCGATCGCGGCACCGAGATCCAACCCGACCGCCGCCGCCAGGCCCTCCACTAGGACACACGGCGCCGCGAGGCCCCGGGCAATCTGGTCTCGGGATGGGGCGGTGGATGGGGACACGGCAAACGCATCCAGCAGGCGCCCGATCGTGGATGCGACCACGCCAAGCGCGGCCACCAGCCCATCGACCGATGAGGCGTCGAAACCACCCGGCACGCCGCTGCCCGGCGGACCGGCATCAAGCACCTCTATCCCGAGTCCCGAACCGAGGTCGAGCAGGCGGATGACCACGTCAGCCATCTCCTCGGCCAGGTGTGCATCATCGGCGGGAGGCGTGCGGACGACCTCGATTGCCTCGGCGACCTCCGAGATCGCAAGGGCGAGGCGCGCAACGATTGCTGCCCGCTCCGTGGCGCCGGTGGGTGCGTCCCATCCGTTCGCGGCGTTTACCGCCCGGATCCGTGCCTGGACCGTCGATGAAGGTCGTATCGTCACGCGCCTGCCTAGCCCCACAGTCTACGCGCGTGGACGGACCTTGGACGTGCCATATGTTGCGGGGCGTCCCGCCCGGGTCGTGCGTCGGGGGAGACCGCACGACCCGGACAGGAGTGGTAACCAAGGGCAATCGCCCGCCGCCGTTGGCCGGACGAACCCTCGGTGTCTCCGGCGCCAGGGGAACGCCGTCAACAGGGGAATGATCACCTCGTAGAGTTGCGCCATCGTCCGTTCGTTCCGACCGGACTTCGCCCGCGCCCGCTTGTGCATAGTGCATGAACCATCGGCAGTGGACTACTCGGCGCCAGCAAAAGCCGGCATGCCAGGCACCCGAACGGTGGAGGTCCGCCAGTCACCCTTCGAGAACCGCCACCGCAGCGCAGCGAAGTTGGCGACCGACGACAGGCCGAAGCCCGCAACCGCCCCGGGAAGCCCCCAACCAAGGACGGTGGCGCACACCCACGCGACCGGAAGGATGATGAGCCAGCCAGTGGCGATGGAAGCAACCATCGGGAATCGGGTGTCGCCGACCCCGCGAAGCGCACCGCCGAGGACGAAGCCCATCCCGATGATCGGCATCCCGGGCGCAAACGCAAGCATCCCGCGTCCTGCCTCGAGGATCGTGGCCTCGTCCGTGGTGAACGCAGCGGCGAGCGGAGTGCCAAGCGCCGCGAAGAAGATGCCCATCAGCACCATCCAGCCAGCGGCGAGTTGCTGCCCGAACCGGGTCACCGCGGCGGCGCGATCATGGTCTCGCGCGCCAATTGCCTGACCAACGAGCGACGTGACGGCAATCATGATGCCGATCGAGGGCAGCCACGCTAGCGACCCGGCGCTGAACGCGATCCGCTGCGCGCCAAGTACCGTCGCACCCAGCGACAACAGGATGCGCCCGAATACGAGGAACATCAGCGAGAACGACAGCTGCTCGATGACCGCCGGCAGGCTGAGCGTGACGAACTGCTTTCCGACCTCGAAGTTTGGGATCCAACCAGAGTGCCCGGATGGTGCGCCACTGCCAAGGCGGATCCCAACCGGCGTGGATGAGCGGTAGAGCATGGCAAGCAGGTACAGGGCGCTGAAGGTGCGGGCAATGTTCCCGCCCCAGGCTGCACCAAGGATCCCCATTTCCGGGAGGCCCCAAGACCCGAACGCCAGACCCCAGGCTGCCACGATGTTGATGGCGTTCGTGATCGCGCCCGCAACCATGGGGGTGCGGGTGTCGCCGGCACCGCGCATCGCGCCACTGACGGCAATCGCGACGGTCAGGGGCACCATGCCAAACAGGGACACCACGAGAAATGAGACGGCCGTTTCGGCGATCTCGCCCGTGGCGCCCCCAAGTGCAACGGATGGCCCCGCGAGGACAATGCCGAGTGCCGTCAGCACAATGCCCAGGATGACCCCGATCGAGACCCCCTGCCGAACTGCGCTTGCCGCCCGCTCCGGCGACCTGGCGCCAGTCGCCTGCGCAACCAATACGGTCGTGCCGATTCCGACCGACATCAACCCGCTCAGGACCACAAAAAAGACCTGAAGGGCCACCCCCGACCCGGCAAGGGCGGTTGTGCCGAGGCGGCCAGTGATGGCCACGTCTGCGATGGCAACGGTGGTCTGCAGCAACTGCTCAACGACTACCGGCCACGCCATGCGAATGACTTCAAGCCGAAGGGCGCCGCCGGTCGCGGAACCTGACTTGGTGGCGGGATCGGACACGGGATAGTTCGCGTCGTCGCTGACGCGGGTGATCGGTGAGGCAGATGCCTCGTCAGAGAGGGTCGCGGTGGACATCAACGGCCTTTCGGAAAGGCGCACGAACGACGCGCGCTTCTATAGAGTGCCCCTAAGCGTACGCCGACCGTGGCTTGCCATTGGCCATGGCACCCAACCCGCTGACGGCCGTCACCAATCCGTCACCTAGACTCGGTGGGTGAACATTGACTTGGACGTGGTCGACGCGGCCTCGCTGCCCGCACTGGCCGCGCTTGCGCAGCTCTACCAGTACGACTTCAGCGAGATTGAGGGCGGGGTCACCGGGACCGATGGGCGGTACCGCTACCTCGATGATCTGGACAGCCGCCTGTCGCAACCGGGCGCCACGGCATGGCTATTCCGGGTGGTCGACCCGCAGCTCAACGTCGAGACCCTCGCAGGCTTCGCGCTCGTGCTTCCGATCACGGATAGCTCGGGCGACCGGGCGATCGACGAGTTCTTCGTCTTGCGCAAGTACCGTCGGCTTGGCGTGGGGCGGGCGGCTGCCACGGCTATCCTCCGCGGCACACCAGGTCGGTGGATCGTTCAGGGAACGCGCCACAACGCCGTGGCTCGGGCATTCTGGCGCGCTGTTGCGCGTGACGTGGCGGACGGGGGCGTCCAATCAGCCGAGAACCCCGACGTGACATACCCGGCGTGGGGATACCTCTTCCGTACGACCTGACCCCGAAGCGGAGCGCGCTCGCTATTCGCCGCGCATCCCCGCGTGCCACCGATACCATTGAAATATGAGCGAAGACTTGTCAGGCCGTGACCTGCGCGGTCACGACTTCACTTCACGCGACATGTCAGGGTGGACGTTGGCGGGCGCGAAGCTCACCCGATCAACGCTCTACCGCACCATCCTACGAGGCGCCGACTTGCGGGGCATCGACGCGACCGGCGCGATCCTCTTCGCCGCAAGTGCTGAAGGTGCAGACTTGGCTGGGGCATGCCTGGCCCGAACGAACCTGCGGGGCGCCAACCTGTCCGGCGCGAACCTTGAAGACGCTGACTTGAGTGGCGCTGACCTGCACGATGCCAACCTCAACGAAGCCAAGCTGGACCGCGCAGTCCTCTCGGGAACAATCCTGGAGGGTAAGGTCAACCTCTTCGGCGCGACAATGAATGGTGCCGACCTGCGACGCGTCAGGGCCTCGGGCGCAGCGCTTGCAGGCTTGGCCATGCGACGGTCGAATCTCTTCTTCGCAGACGTGTCCGGCGCAGACCTGTCTGCCGCGGACCTCAGTGAAGCCACCTTGATTGGGCTGAGTGCGCGTGCGGCGACGCTGGCGCGCACGAACCTGTCGAGAACCGACCTGTATGGCGCCGCTTTCCATGACGCCGACCTCTCCGGCGCCAACCTCTCCGG
>CAILQO010000208.1 GCA_903836285.1 uncultured Chloroflexota bacterium | reverse complement strand
GGGCGTACACCGCGCCGCCCGCGCCCGGTAGCAGCCGCTTCAGGCGCCCCGCGTCGACCCGGCGCCCGTCGCCGGTCTCGTCGAGGGCGACGACGCGCCGATCGCGCCACCGCGCCACACCCGCGAGGTGGCCGCTACCGTCGCCGTCACGACCCGACACCATGAGCACGTCGGGGTCGCCCGTCGTGACGTATCCCCCAGCCTCGCCCCCGAGGGCGGCCAGCACCGTCGCCACCATCGTGCCCTTGCCCGACGCTGGCGGGCCGTGCAGCACGAGAAGGCGGCGCACGGCACCGTCGCCGATGGCACCCGCGCCGACGACCAGCCACAGCCAATCGCGCACGTCGGGGTCGGGCACCGCCCGGTCGAAGTAGGTCGCCCACGCTTCGGGCGCCGGGGCATCCGGCAGGTACGGCGCGGGGGCGTCGCCGTGCAACACGACGCGCGTTCCTAGATCATCGCGCCGGTGTGGGCGCACCTCGCCGGTTCGAAGGTCGACGACGCCATCGCCCACGACAAGGGTGCCCGCGTCGTCGTCGAGGCGGGCCGCGTCGTCGAGTAGCACCGCCGGGTCGCCCCGTGCGATCGCCACCGCCGCCTCGATGCGTGCGCGACCTTGTGAGGCGAGAAGGTGGGCGTGCCACCGCGCCGCCGGGCCACGCTTGCCCGTCGCGTCGCGTTCGGTGCGGGCCGCCTGCGCCGCTGGGCCGGTCGCATCCTCGACGAGGCGGCGCGCCCGCTGGGCGACGCCCTCCCCGGGCACGGGGTGCCACCGGCGACCGTCCCACCCGAGCCATCGGGTACGCGGCGCGTCCCACCGGAGGTCGTCACCGTGGGCGGCCACCAGGCGGGTCGCGTTGCCCGCGTCAGTCATCGGCCACCCCCCGTCGGCCGACGTGGTGACGAGGCCGCGGGCCACGAGGGCGTCGACGACGGCCGCCTGCGAGCACCGGGCGCCCCCGAAGCAATGTACGAGCGGCGTGCGCCCGGGTCGTTCGGTGATGTGCAGGTTGCGGTCGGTGGCGCCGTCGTGTGCAGGGCACCGCCCGTGCCACTGGCCGCTACCGGTCGCCGTCGCCCCCAACGCCTCGGCCAACGCCTGCGCGGTCGGCCACGTGTGGAAGCCGCGGGCAAACGCCCCCGTATCTCGCGCGTGGTTGCCCTGTACGGCCGTCGGGGCCACAACCACCCACCGCGCCCGCACGATCGCGTCGTAGGCGCGTGTGACGTCGGCAAGGGGGAGGGCGCCCCACCGTCCGAACGGCGTCCCCGTCGACACGATGTAGGCGGCCTGTCGACCGTCGCGCCCCTCGATACCGGGCGCGATCGGCGCCCCGTCGCGCTTCGGATCCGGCCACGCCACCCACCCGTCGCCGGGGTCGCCATCGAGGCGCACCTTGCGGTACGGGTCCGGCCACGGCGGGTCGTCGGCGTCGACGTGCGCCCAGCCAAACGCGTGGACGCCACGCCCGGAACGCGACACCTCGCACCACGTGCCGAGGGCGTCGAGGATGCCGACGACCTCGGCATGCAGTCGCCCGCCCCGGTCGATCACGGCGTCGAAATCGAAGGCCACCAGGCGTCGCCCGCGCGTCGGCACGAGGCGCACGCCGATACCGTCGGTGCGGCGGTGGTCCCGGGCGCCTGCGAGAGCGTCGGCACGGATGCCCACGAGATCGGTCGGCGGCGGCGCCCCGGTGCGCGCCGCCTCGTGCACGCGCCCCAGAGGCGTGCCCGGGGCGTCGCCATCGCCGTCGACGTTCGACCCATCGAGCCATACAGGTACCTTGCCCGCGGCGCGGTGCCAGAAGGGCCACGCGGCGAGATCGGCGGGCACGCGCCCATCGGCAGGGGCGCCCGGGATCACGAGTGGAAGCGGCGCAACGGGCAGGCCCACCACCCGTCGCGTCGTCGGCGACGCGATCACGCCGCCACCTCGTTACGGGCAAACGCCCACGCGTGCCGTGCGACCTGCGCGTGCACAAGCGTGAACCACAACGCCCGGGAGGTGCAGCCGTGACGACGGGCGACGCGCCGCAGCATTGCGCCGGTCCGCTTGGTGATGGGTAGCAGGCCGACCTCGACCCCGAGGTGGGCGCCGCCACGCGCCCACGCTTGCGCTTCGCCCTGCATGGCACGCCAGGTCTGGTCGTGCACGTGGAGGTCGAGCCAATCGACGGTCAACGGTGCGACGTGCCGCGAGCCGATCAGGAGGGCGCGATGGGCGAGGTCGTCGCGTGGCACGCGCCAATCGCGGGCAGCGTGGGCCGCCTCGACGACCATGGCAGTGGGCACGGCGACGACCCGCCGGGCGTGACCCGATCGCCAGCCGCTATACTTAGGTGTCACTTTTCTATACCTTCTTGACGCCCGGCAGGTTGCCCCCGCCGGGCGTCGTCACGTCGGCGCGCCCTCCCCCCGCGCCGTTCGCTCTGCTTGTCACTCGACCCGCGGGCGTTCCGTTCCCTTGGGTGTGCCCGCTTCCACGGGCGTCGTGTCCGAGCCGCACGCCTCACAGGTGATGCGCCGGACCGCTTCCGGTGGCGCCACGACGACGGTGCGCCCCTTGTGCTTCACGGTCACCACGCCGTCGCGCACGATCGCCACGAGGTTGGCGCAGGCGGCGCAGCGCACGAGGTCGGCGCCCACTAGTCGAGGGCGGTCCACACTCGCGCCTCAATGCCCCGAAAGCGCAGAGAGTGGGCGAACGCGTGGGCGTACGCCGTGCGGCGTCGCCACGACGCACCGCCCCGGACCTCGTACCCCGTCACGTTGTGCGTGTACATCGTCCGCGCGTCGTCCGTGTCGACCTCGGCGTAGCCGCTGTGCCAAAGCCATTGGCCGAACAATGAAGGCGCCGGGATGATGACGGACGCAAACCCGCAGAGTGGTTCGGTGCCCTCTCGGCACCGCATTGCGGCGTCGTGCCCTGCACGGCACGCCTGTAGATAGACCGCCGTGAACGTCTCGTCGACGGGCACCGCCGGGGGTAGTGGTCATGGTTCGTTCCTTCCAATCACCACAGGCGGTCGACCATCTGGGCCGCCTGTTCGTAGATCGGTGACGTGACGTGCCACCTCGCCGCACGCTGGCGCACCGCTTGGGCGAGCATGTGGGTCGCGACGATGGCGCGGGCGTGGTCGTCGGCGTCGTCGCTTCCGAGCGAAATCTCGAGCCATACGGTGAGGGCCGCGAGAGTGGCGCGCACCCGCTTGCGCGATCCGGCGGGGGCGTCGTCCGCCTCGCCGGTCGCCTCGCGGGCATAGGTGCGCGCGAGGTCGACGTTGCGGTGATTGACGACGGGGGCGGGCCGCTTCCGCCGGGTCACGACGTCACCCCCGCAAGGGCGGCGCGCACCCGGGAGAGCACGCGGGT
>CAILQO010000207.1 GCA_903836285.1 uncultured Chloroflexota bacterium | reverse complement strand
TCCTTGCCGATGAGGTACGAACGCCACGCCTGCAACACGCCGCCGACCGCCTCCGGGTATCCGTGGATGCCACCTTCGCCTAGGCCGATGGTGCCGTCCTCGCAGTGGACGAGGACGTACACCCACCGCCCCGCCTGAAACCACTCGACCTCTTCAATGCGCATGAGCGACTCCTAGATATGCGCGGTCTGCCCGGACGAGGCTACGATTCTGGGCGACGATCAACCTCAAGCACGCCGCCCTTGATGACGGCGTGGACCCGTGCCCGGTTGGCGAGGATGCCGACGTCTGCAAGCGGGTCGCCATCGACGAGAACGGCGTCGCCCCAATAGCCCGGGGCAACGATCCCTGCCTTCGGCCATCCAAGGATCGTGGCGGCGCCTGAAGTCGCGGCGCGCAATGCGGCGGCCGGCGCCATGCCCGCCGCCACCATCGTCTGGAACTCAGCGGCGTTGTCGCCGAACGTCGTGCCCGGCACGCCGATATCGGTGCCGAACCCGATGGTGACGCCCGCGTCGAGGGCCAACTTGAACGACTCGCGATGACGAGGCCCTATCGTCATGGCGAAAGCGGCGCTTGAGGGTGACAACCGGCCGGCTTGGGCCTCACGGTAGACCGCTTCGGCCGCGGAGAAGGTAGGGATCAGGGCGGTGCCGTGGTGCGCCATCGCATCGATCGCTCGGGTATCGGCCATCGTCACGTGTTCGATGGTGGCGACCCCGGCATTGGCCGCCGCGACAATGCCGTCGGCGCCGTGGGCGTGCGCCGCGACCTTCCGGCCGAGGCGGGTCGACGCCTGCACGGCGGCGACAAGTTCGTCATCTTCCCAGAGGCACGCCCCCATCGGCGCGCCGCCGCCGGTCATGACCCCCGCGGTCGCCAACACCTTGATCCAGTCGGCCCCGCGGTGCGCGCGTGACCGCACCGCCTCGCGCACACCCTCGACGCCTGAGACCGCAATGCCTTGGTCAATCGCCACTTCGCGGCGGAGTGCAAGGTCAGCGTGGCCCCCACGCACCGTGATGAAGACGCCGCACGTCGCGAGGCGTGGACCGCGAACCCACCCGTTATCGAGGGCTCGCTTGATCGCGACGTTTGCATCGCCGAACGCGCCAAGGTCACGCACGCCCGTGAAGCCCGCCTCAAGCATCAGGCGGGCGTGGTGGGCACCCCGAAACGCTGCCTCCGCCACCGGGAGTTGGGTGGCGACGCGGAGGAAGTCCGGGTCGCGCGGATCAAAGGTGAGGTGGACGTGCAGGTCGATTAGTCCAGGCAGCAGCCACCGCCCGTCGGCGTCGATCACCTGCGCGTCGGCGAGTGGGGCCGACGGTGCGCCATCCGGACCGACCCATGTCACGTCGCCGTCGCGCATCACGACGGTCGTGCCCGGGCGCGGGTCGGCGTGCGTGCCGTCCCAGAGCGTGGCGCTGCGGATCGCTAGCGTTGCCATTACGACCTCCGTCGCTGGAAACTCGTGGGGAAGCGAATCATCAGGACAGGTCGGAGGGGTCGGTCACGTGATCCACAAGGCGCGACGCCATCCCGACGTAGCGCGACGGTGTCAGCGTCGCAAGGCGTGATCGCACGATCGAGGGGAGCGGAAGGTCATTGACTGCCGCGGCAATATCGGCAGGCGCGACATGCGTGCCCCTGGTCAATCCCTTCAGGTGCTCGTACGCCTCCGTGACTCCATGAACCCGCAGGACAGTCTGGATCGGCTCAGCGAGCACCTCCCAGTGCGCGTCGAGCTCGGCAAGCATCACGGTCTCATTTGGGGCGACGCGACTGAGCCCGCGCGTCGCCGAGGCGAGGGCGATCGCCGAGTACCCGATTGCCGATCCAATATTCCTCAAGGCACTGGAATCGGAGAGGTCGCGTTGCAGGCGGGAGGTCGTGAGCTTTAGCGCGAGGTG
>CAILQO010000206.1 GCA_903836285.1 uncultured Chloroflexota bacterium | reverse complement strand
CTCCCGGAGGAACCGCCCTGCATGGCCCGACGTGGTCACCTCACCGGGAGCTGGGGATGCGCGCCCGTCCGTCACCGGTTACCACGACTCGCGGTATGCGTGGAGCACGCCTTCCGCGGTTGGCACACGCGGGTTGTTCGTAATCAGGCGCGCGGCGGACAGTGCGCCCGGCACAAACCCCTCCAGTGCCGACTCAGGAACACCCACGGCGCGCAAGCCCCCAGGCAACCCAACGTCCCTTGAAAGTTGACGCACGGCCTCGACCGATCGTTCCGCCGCCGCACGCAGTGAAAGCCCCGACACCGATTCGCCAAGCGCCTCCGCGAGACGAGCGAATTTCGTGAGATCCGCCGGAAGGTTGTAGGCCATCACCGCCGGTAACAATAGGGCGTTCGCCACCCCGTGCGGCACGTGGTAGGCACTGCCAAGCGGGTATGCCATGGCGTGACACAACCCGGTACCGGCCGCCACGATCGTCACCCCGCCGTACAGACTTGCCAAGAGTTGGCCCGACCGCGCCACCCGATCGGTCCCACGCGCCACCGCGCCGCGCAAGTGTTGGCCAACCAGTCGCACGGCCTCAAGGGCGTACAAGTCGGACATCGGGTTCGCCTTCACCGCCACGTATGCCTCAAGGGCATGCGTCAGGGCGTCGAGACCAGCGGCGGCGGTCACGTGCGGCGGGCACGAGACGGTCAGGTCAGGGTCGATGATCGCCGCCGACGCCATCAAGCGCGACGAGACAATGCCAGCCTTCAGTTGGCGGTCGGTGTCGTCGAAGATCGCCGACGGCGTCACCTCGCTACCGGTCCCGGCCGTCGTCGGCAGCAAGATGTACGGCACACCGCGCGCCGGGAGCTGTTCGACGCCGAAGTATCGCGACACCGGCCCGTCGTTCGCGGTACGAATCGAGATGCCCTTGGCGGTGTCGAGCGAACTCCCGCCGCCGACACCCACGACGGCGTCGTAATTCCCGGCGCGCCACGCCTCGAACGCAACCTCGACCGACGCCACCGACGGTTCGGCCGGGACCCGGTCGTACACCCCGGTGGCAATACCCGCCGCCTCAAGGAGGTCGCGCACGTGACCTGCCACGCCAGAAGACGCGACCCCCGGGTCGGTCACCACCAACACACGGGAGGCGGCAACGCGACGTGCCTCCTCAGCGACCTGCCCAACAGATCCAGCGCCAAACGTCACTGGAGGCAGTCGGAGGGTGACGGATTGGGTGAAGGGTCGATCAATCGGGGGAAGCATCGCGCACCTTCCTCGCACATTCCGAACGGCGTGCGCCCGGCGACGGCACGCTGGGCTGACGCGCCCTCGATTGTAGCCACGTGATCCGGGCACTCATTCGCCAGGGACCGGCGAGGCCGCTTCCCGCCCGCTCCGGCCCATTGGTTCTGCCTCACAATCCCCGGGGCGAACGAACTACGCCGCCGGCAACCAAATCGCGAACAATGCCCCTCGCGTGTCGCGGTTCGATGCCGTCACCGTGCCCCCGTGCGCCTCCACCAACGTGCGCACAATCGCTAATCCAAGACCGCTCCCTCCCGGCGACCGCGCCGCCTCGACGCGGAAAAAGCGGTCGAACAAGTGGGGCAACGCCGCCTCCGGGATGCCCGGGCCGTCATCGGTCACCTCGATGGCGACCCCGTGCTTCGCCGTTGTCCGACGGGCCGAGACGGAGACAACACCTCCGCGCGGTGCGTGGCGCATCGCGTTCTCCACGAGGTTCCCCAGCGCCTGCGCCAACCGTGCCGGGTCCGCATGGATCACCGGCACGTCAGGCGCAACGTCGGGGGCCAGCCGGATCCCCGATTCGACTGCCCGTGTATCGAAACGGACGCATGCCTCGGTCACCAGGACACCCGGATCGACTGGCGACCGGTCAAGGTGGAGGCGACCCGCGTCGGCCAGGGACAGGGCGCGCAGGTCGTTCACCATGCGCCCAAGGCGATCCGCCTCGTCCCGGACCGACCGCAGATGCGCAGGGTCCGACGGGTCGTAGACGCCATCCAGCATCGCATCAACCGTGCCCCGGATAACCGACACTGGCGTGCGCAGGTCGTGGGCGATGTCGGCGACGAGGCGCCGACGCGCCTCCTCCTGTCGCTCCAAGCTTTCCGCGAGGTGGTTGAACGCCCCTGCGAGTTCGCGCAACTCGGCCGCCCCCGCGGGCGTCACGCGTGCGCCAAGGTCACCTCCAGCCATCCGCGCCGCCCCAGCACGCAGCGTCGCGACCCCCTTCGCGAGCGGCCTCAGCACCGCCCCACCCACGACAATCGCCGCAAGGCCGCCGATGACCGCCCCACCAGCGAGGGCGCGGGCGAGGTTCGTGCCGGGGTCGACGCCTCGGTCCAGGTACTCGTCTGGCGGCGCGGCGAGCCTCGCGGGGTCGACGACCGGCATCGTCGCAAGCAGCATGCCGACCTCGCGCCCCTCGTAGCGCAGACCAACGATCGGTCGCACCGGTGCCGGTTCGCGTCCCGGCATCTCGGCAGATGCGTCAGCCACGACGCGCCCGACAACGTCGCGCACAACGAGACGCCGAGGGCGCAACGGGCTAGGCGGTCCCGGGATCCCAGGCACGGTCACTTGGGCCGGTCGTCGGGGCATCATCGGCACAAGGTCGGCCACCAGCGGCGCGACCCCCACCCACGATCGGTTCGCGGCGTAGGACGCCTCCAGCGACTCGACGACCTGGCGTAGGTAGGACTCGTCCTGCGACTCCACCAGTGCCCGCTGGTCGCGCGCACCACCCACCCGGGCCAACACCCAAATCGAACCTATCGCGATCAGCGAGACCGCGGCGAACGCGACGCCGAGCCAGAGGGCGAACGGCACTGGACGACCCACGGCTACCCGCCTGACGCCCGCGCATCGCGCGCCGCCGCCTTGTAGCCGAAGCCAACGACGGTCAGGATCAAGCGCGGCATTTTCGGGTCAGCCTCCAATTTCGCCCGCACGTTCCGGACGTGGCTGTCGATGGCGCGGTCGTTCCCCCCGCCCTCGCTGCCGATAATCCCAAGCAATTGCGATCGCGAGAAGATCCGGCCCGGCTGCGCTGCCAGTGCGTGGAGCAAGTCGAACTCGCCGCGCGTCAACGCGACCGCCTCACCGCGCCGGGTCACTTCTCGGCGAAGCGGGTCGATTGACACGTCGCCAAGGGAGATCGGTTCATCCGGACCGGAACGCCCGGCCTGCGCCCGACGCAAATGCGCCCGCACGCGCGCCACGAGCTCTCGCGGTTCAAAGGGCTTCGTTACGTAGTCGTCGGCACCAAGTTCGAGGCCCAGCACGGTGTCCGTCACGTCGTCGCGCGCCGTCAGCATCACGATCGGCACCTCGGACTCCCGACGGACCTCGCGGCAGACATCCCATCCGGACATTCCCGGGAGCATCAGGTCAAGGACGACCAAGGCCGGGCGTTCACGCCGGAAGGCCTGCAGCGCCGCGGCCCCGTCGCCCGCCACGACGACGCGGAAGCCGTCCCGCGCCAGGTATGCCCGCACAATATCAACGATCTTCGGTTCGTCATCGACGACCAGGATGGTGGCGCCAATCATCTCGCGAACTCCCGCCAGTACGTGCCGCGCCCAGCGTGCCATGCAGGCCACACAACGTCGGTGCCTACCGTCGTGGACGGGGCGCCATCAGTTGCCCGGGCGGGGGCGCCAACGTGAAGTCGCCGGGACGACCGGACGGGTGACCATTCGAGGGGCGGTCACCCCCCGCGGCTTGCCCGCGAATCGCCCCGGCACCACCGTTCACGTTGGCCCCTTGGCCGCCGCTCGCAACAGGATCGCCGCGGTAGCAACCCATGAAGTACGGGAAGGTCGCCACGGCGTAGTACCGGTACTGGCCGTCCGCACCGGTCATGCCATTGCAGCGGTCAAGGTCTCCAGCACCCTCCTGCCAAGCGTACCGAGACCAAACGTTTCGGTCGGTCGACACCTGAACCCACCCACTGCGGACCGTGCGGGTCATCGCGCACGCATCGTCGTCGCAGACCACGGGTGACACGATCGGGTACCCGTCGAGGGCGTACCCGACAACGGCGCCAGGCGTCATCATGCGGTCGGCGGGGAGGCACGCCGGCGTGGCGTGCACGTGGTAGTCGCCCGCTGGGCCGGCGTGACCACCACAATCGTCGAGGATGCCGTCGGCCGCCGGGTCCGCCGTGCCGTCGAACGGCGCCTCGAACGGACCGTATATCGGCAAGCCATCGATCGCGATGCCGATCGCGCCGAGGTTCATGGCTCCCGGCGTCGAGGCCTCCACCGGCTTCCGCGTGAAACGGAAGACAAGGTCCTGCGCACGCAACGGGTTCGGCGTTCGTGTCACGAACGGAAAGGTTGGGATGCCATTTGTGCGCACCACGACCTGCGTGTCGGAGCACGAGACCGACACCGATGGCGGCGGCAAGGCGCCATTCGCCGGGTTCGCCGCCAGTCCGGATAGGAATGCCCCAGTGGGGCATTCGGTGGACGTCGTGACGACCGCCACGTGTGAGCCGCCCTCATCCACGCCCAAGGCAGCCGGCGCGGCACGCACGGCGAACGATGACGCCGACAGGCCGGTAGCCGAGATCGATGCTGCGACGGCAACCCGTGCCAATCGCCGCGCCCAAACCGCCGCTGTCGTCTTCATCCCTCGCACCTCCAGTGCACGATGGTTGCGGGACCACGCGATGCGGCGGCTAACGCAGCGTAAACCCCTTGTCGGGATCGGTGCGCGGCGTGGGTATGCTGCCCGCCGCCGCCCGTGAGCGACCGCGTCGCGGGATCACCTCGGGCCCGAGGGCAGAAGGAACCACGCACCGCATGAAGATCACCCGCCTTGAGACCTTCTTGGTCAAGCCGCGATGGCTGTTCCTGCGCATCCACACCGACGAGGGGGTCACGGGCCTCGGCGAACCAATCCTCGAAGGCCGTGCCCTCACCTGCCAGACAGCGGTACAGGAACTTGAGCCGTGGCTGATCGGGCAGGACCCCACCAAGATCGTCCATCACTGGCAGAGCATCTACAAGCACAGCTTCTACCGCGGGGGTCCTATCCTGACCAGCGCCTTATCCGGCGTCGAGCAAGCCCTGTGGGACATCACCGGCAAGTGGCTCGGCGTCCCCGTCTACAAGCTTCTCGGCGGCCCCACGCGTGACCGGATCCGCATGTATGGCACGGCCGGTGGCACGACCCCGGAAGCGGCGGCAGAGAGCATCCGCAACGCGGTCGCCGACGGCTTCAACTGCATCAAGACCGGCGTTGGCCTGCGGGGCAACGGGCGCGTCATCGAAACTGCCGAGCACACCGACAACGTCGTCGCCATCTTCGCGGCGATGCGCGAGGCGGTCGGCCCGAAGATCGACATCGCCATCGACTTCCATGGCGCGGTCGCGCCGCAGACCGCCAAGCGACTGGTCAAGGCACTGGAGCCGTACCACCCCTTCTTCATCGAGGAACCGGTGCAGTGCCAGAACGTTGATGTCCTCGCCGACATCACGCACTCCACCAGCGTCCCGATCGCAACGGGGGAACGCCTCTTCACGAAGTGGGGGTTCCGTGAGGTCCTCGAGAAGCGGGCGGCGTCGATCCTGCAACCAGACCTGTCTCACGCCGGAGGCATCCTCGAAACGCGCCTGATCGCCGGCATGGCGGAGGCTTACTACGCGGCCATCGCCCCGCACTGCCCGCTCGGCCCCATCGCCCTTGCGTCGTGCATCCACCTCGACGCCGCGATCCCGAACTTCCTCGCGCAGGAAGGCGGGCGCATCACCGGTGAGGGGTACATCAAGACCCCGTACAAGCACGTTGACGGCTACCTGCCGCTGCCGACCGCACCCGGCCTTGGCATCGAGATCGACGACGAAGCCATCGCCGACAAGATCGGCCACGACTGGCAGAATCCGAAGGCGTACGCCGAGGACGGCAGCGCCATCGACTGGTAGGCCCGTAACCTTCTTGCACGATCCCGGCCACCCACCCTCCAGCCCCACTCTCGCGTTTGGACGGGAACGAGGCTGAAGGGGTATGCCGGCGTGCCCCGAGAGGTGATCGGTCGGCGCCGATCGATCACCGTTCCGGCAAGGGCGGCGGGTACCCTTCCGCCATGGCCGACCTGCGCATCGAACTCCGGTACTTCGCCCGCGTGCGCGAACTTCTCGGGCGGCGCGCCGAGACGCGGCACGTCCCACCCGGCACCACCGTCGGCCAACTCTGGGAGACGCTTGTCGGCGAGTGCCCTGCCCTGGGTCCAGGCGTACCAGTCTTCCGGCCGTCCGTCAATCAGGAATACGCGGACACCTCCGCGGTCCTCACCGATGGCGACGAGGTTGCCTTCATCCCTCCGGTGAGCGGCGGTTCCGGTATCCCGTCGCGCCTGTGCCGACTGACGCACGACCCGATCGATGCGAACGACCTTGTCGCCGCCGTCTGGACTCCGGCCGACGGTGCCGTCTGCACCTTTCACGGGATCGTCCGCGAGAACAGTCGCAACCGGACCGTACGCTTCCTCGAGTACGACGCCTACCCAGCGATGGCCGAGAAAAAGATGGCCGAGATCCTCGATGAGGTCGCGGCGCGGTGGCCCCAGCAACGGGCCGCCATCGTACATCGCCTCGGCGTGGTGCCTCTCGGAGAGGCAAGCGTCGTCATCGCCGTCGCATCACCCCACCGTGGCGAGTCGTTCGAGGCGTGCCGCTACGTCATCGACCGCGTCAAGGAGGTCGTGCCCATCTGGAAGAAGGAGGTCTTTACCGACGGTGAGGAATGGATCGAAGGATCCTAGCCTCGTCGCGGTCGTGCGGCGCCGGTGCCCTACCGGACCCCGATCATCTCCCCGACTTCCTTCCAAATGCGCATGGTCAGCAGGTCGGCCGGGCCGGTCGCGTCGAGCACGACGAAGCGACTCGGGTCTTCTTGCGCGAGCGCCTTGAACCCGGCGCGCACCCGGCGATGGAACTCGATTGATCGCTCATCCATGCTGTTCAGCTCTGCCCGCCCGGTCCGGTGGGCGTGGCGCTTGCGCGCGATGCCGAGCGCCGGTTCGAGGTCAAGAAGGACCGTCAGGTCGGGTTCCAGGCCGCCCGTGGCAAGGTGCGTGATCTTTCGCAACTCCCCAAGGTCCAACCCCTCGCCATACCCTTGGTAGGCGTATGTTGAGTCGGCGTAGCGGTCGCTGATCACCACGGCACCCATCGATAGTGCAGGGCGGATCACCGTCGCGACATGTTGGGCGCGATCAGCGCTCATCAGCAAGGCCATCGCCGCTGGGGCAAGTGGCTCCTGGTCGCCGTCGAGCATGAGGCGGCGCAGCGCCTGACCCAGCGTCGTCGCTCCAGGTTCACGGGTCACAACGACGGCGAAGCCCTCGTTCTCCAGGCGCTCCTGCAGGCGCCGTATCTGCGTCGTCTTGCCGGCACCCTCAGGACCCTCGAACGTGATGAAACAGCCGCGCGCCGCCTCCGCGGCCAGCCCGCCCAGGTGCACGGCGTCCACGACAGCCATCCCTCGGTCGCCCCTCCGTACGCCGCGGCACCCATAGGGCGGCCTGTGGCGTGTCTCAGACATTCTGAAGACGAACGGGAACGCGGTGCGGTTGCGAGGAAACCCGGCTCGCACTCCCGGTGACCCGCGCCGCAACCGCGAACTGACAGGCGCGGCGCCGACCTCCGTCCAATGGACGCGCCATCGCAGACATCAGCGCGCGCGACCCGCCATGGAGCGAACGCACCGTCAGCGCGTTGGTGCCATCCTGCGGAACAGCGTGATGCGTCGGTGCGGTTCGCGCCCTGTACTTCGCGACCCGATCCCGAACTCCTCCGCCAACTGGTGTTGCAGGCGCCGGATGTACGCATTCTGGGGTGCAAGCTCAACTTGCCGCGAGGTCTTGCGTACCACCTCGATGGCGTCGCGAGTCTCAGCCAGCACGAGGTCCTCAAGGTCACGCGGCGGGTCCGCAGTCTGCACCTCGAAGAGCGCCTCAAGCGACTGCGCGATGTGCGCCGCGGCGTTGCTCTTCACCACAAACACCGGCACGCCACGATCCTCGGCGTCGCGGACCGGCCCCGGGTTGGTGCGGTAGTAGTTCCGCACGGTCATCACGACCTCGGCGTCCGACAGGTCGCGTGTCACCGTCACTGGCAGCCGCTGCGCCACAATCGCCGCGTCGAGCTTCCCGCGGTTCACGCCGTAGCAGAACACCCGTACCGGCCGACGTAGCCGCGCCACGGCACCCTCACCCGCCGCCTCACCCTCGATCGCCACAGCCGCGCCTTCATCGTTCGGCTTGCCGTCCATGTCCTCGACGGTCGAGGCGGTCGTGCGATCGTCACCGATTGGTGAACCTCCGACGCGCGCCGCCCATCCGTCGCGTGCGGAGACGGCGGTGCCAACCGCGGAAGGTCCCGGCGGGCGCCACGATGGAACATCGGGCGCGCCTTCGAAGCCAGTCTCCGGCGCGGTGCCCATCCACGCACCGTTCTGCCGACCAAGCGAACCGCCACCACCGCGCCAGCCTCCCCGATCGCGCCACGGCGGGCGACCCCACCCCTGGCGCCCGTCCTGACGATCCCCGCCGCCGTACGGACCAATCGCCCCCGTCGCGAGCGATCGCCGCCGTTCCTCCTCGGCGCCGCGGAGGGTCACCTCGGCGCGTCGCTCGATCGTCCCGTCCTCCCGTCGGGATCTCGCCTCAACCAGAACCGGCGTCCCGCGCAGCAAGCCGTCAACCGTCACGGCCACGTCGCGGTGCACGACGACCTGCTGCCGGTCCTGCATCTCGATCAGGACGTCGAAGGTGGGGGGTACCTTGCGCTCAAGGATCGTCTTCTGCGTCCCCCGGCGCCGGGCCTCGTCGTCTCCCAACGTCACCGTCTGCACGCCGCCAACGAGGTCGGTCAAGGTCGGGTTCATCAGCAGGTTGTCGAGCGTCATGCCGTGCGCCGTCGCCACAAGCTGGACACCTCGCTCGGCGATCGTGCGCGCCGCCTCGGCCTCAAGCGCCGTGCCGATCTCGTCGATGACGATGACCTGCGGCATGTGGTTTTCCACTGCCTCGATCATTACCGCATGCTGTTGCGAAGGGGTGGGCACCTGCATCCGGCGCGCCCTGCCGATTCCCGGGTGCGGGATGTCGCCATCGCCCGCGATCTCGTTCGAGGTGTCCACGATCACCACGCGCTTCCGCAAGTCGTCGGCAAGCACGCGCGCAGCCTCGCGCAGGATCGTCGTCTTCCCCACGCCGGGACGCCCGAGGATCAGGATGCTCTTCCCGCCTTCGACAAGGTCGCGCACCAGTTCGACGGTTCCCATGATGGAACGGCCGACCCGGCAGGTCAGGCCGACCACGGCACCATGCCGGTTCCGGATCGCCGAGATTCGGTGCAAGGTGCGCGGTATTCCCGCCCGGTTGTCGTCACCGAAGGCACCGATTCGCGCGGTTACCGACGCCAGGTCGTCCGTCGTCACCTCGATGTCGTCAAGGACGACCTCGTGGGCCGCGAAGCGGGCCTCTGGGTACCGCCCGAGGTCAAGCACGACCTCAACCAGCGAGTCCACCTGGGGGTCGGCACGCAGGCGGTCGCCAACGTGGTCCGGCAGGAGCGCCAGCATCGTCCCGATCTCGTCATGAGTGGAGATGCGCAGCCCATCAGGAGCTGCCGAGGAAGGTATGGGCGCGTCAGGTGCGTCGTCCGTCACGATCATCTCAGCCCAGTGGGCCACGAATTGGGGCACCGACGGAGGACAGCCGTCACGAGACAGCCCGTTCCATCGCCGGGGCAAGGTTGCGACGCGCCGACGCAACTGACAGTGCAAGCTGCTTCATCATCAGCACGTTGGTTTCATACGGGCGGAAACCCGCGGCATCCAAGGCTTCGCGCTCCGGCCACTGGTGATCCCGGATCGAGGCGAAGGTCGGGGCAGCCCGAACCCGGCGGGCCGCGTCGGTTGCCATCGAGACAAGGGAGGCGGCCAAACCGGGATCCGACGGGTCAATCATGAGCGACAGGTGATGCGCGCCGCGCCGGGCAAGCATGAGGTGGGTCCATCCGACGACACGACCGTCACGCACCACCACCCAACGTCGGCCCGGGGCAGCTCGTGAAAGGCGCGGTAGCGCGCTGAACCGCGCCCGCGGAGGTTCCCACGTTTGGGGTCGGCGCGCCTCAGCCAGTTGCACGACGGGCGGCGTTGTCGCCTGGTATAGCTGATGGACGCCAAATGAGTCCGAACGCTCCTGCCGGCGCAGACCATCCACTTGAAGTGCAACCGGGCGGGCCTCCGCATCAGGCACGCCCACCGGTAGCACGTACGTCAGCTCCCGCGTCACTGGCGAGAACGACAACTGGCGCAATACCGGCGCACCGTCCCCGTCGTCGCGAACCATCGCGAAGATTCGTTCGGCATCGTGCTCGATTGCCGCGTCGCACAGCCGACCTAGCAGCTGCTGGGCGCGCCGATCAGGGAAGCCAGCCGCGCCACCCACGACCTCCGCGACGTCCGGCATGAGCGACAGGAAGGTCACCTCCCACTGGCGTGCATCAGTGCGCGGGCGGCACTGGCCAAGCCCCACGACCGTCCCGGCCGCTTCCACCACATGGCTGCTCGAGGCAGGGACGCCAGGAAGCCGACTGCCCCACACCGACTGAACAACGCCAACGCTGGGCGACCAGAAGGGGGACCAGAGCAGTGCCTCGCGCGCCGTGGCACCGGCGCTTGGCCAACGTCGACGCGACTGGCGGATCAGCCGGGTGATGCCGGGCATGTGCCACCACCGCGCCGTCGCGACTGTCCAGTCGGGTTGCATCCGCTCCACGCGAGTGTAGCGTGCGCCCGTCATCAGGGCCGGACTCAACCTTGGGGCGGCGGCGCACACCGGCTTCAGGCCCCACGGGTGCCGTGTTTGACACGATGCCGCTCCCGTCCTATCGTCCCGGTAGACACGTGCGCGCCCGGGACCATTGCGATTGGGGTGGGTCGAGTGGCAGGCGCGCAGCATCGCGAAGGGACGCACAACCATGACGGAGCCCGCCACCGGTGCCTTCCATGCCCTACTCACCGAGTCGCGGACATTTCCGCCGAGCCCGGAGGCCACGGCTCACGGCATCGTGTCGGACCCGGGCATCTACGAGGCGGCGCTCCGAGACCCGGAGTCGTACTGGGCGGCTCGTGCCCGCGAGCAACTCGACTGGTTCAAGCCGTGGGACCGCGTCCTCGATTGGGACCTGCCGAACGCCAAGTGGTTCGTCGGCGCGGAACTGAACGCCTCCTTTAACTGCGTCGACCGGCACGCCCACGGCGCGCGCGCCGACAAGGTCGCGATCCTGTTCGAGGGAGAACCCGGAGACGTCCGCGAGATCACCTACCGGCAGCTGTACGACGAGGTCAACCACGCGGCGGCGATGCTCCGACACCTCGGCGTCAGCAAGGGCGACAAGGTCGCCATCTACCTGCCCATGATCCCTGAGGCAGTCATCTCGATGCAGGCATGCGCCAGGATCGGCGCGACGCACACCGTCGTGTTCGGCGGTTTCTCGCCCGAGTCGCTCTCAGACCGCATCAACGACTGCGGCGCATCAGTCGTCATCACCGCTGACGGCGGGTGGCGCCGCGGCAAGGTGGTTCCCCTCAAGGACAACGCCGACGCCGCCATGGCCAACTCGCCGACCGTCACCAAATGCGTCGTTGTCCGCCGCGTCGGTGATGCCCACGTGCCCCACATGGACGCCTCGCGAGACGTCTGGTGGGACGACGCCGTGGCTGCCGCGGGAAGCGTCGAGGTGGCTCCGGAGCACGTCGACAGCGAGCACCCGCTGTTCATCCTCTACACGTCCGGGTCGACCGGGAAGCCGAAGGGCATCTTCCATGCCACCGGCGGCTACCTTGTGCAGGCAAGCCTCACGCATAAGTGGGTCTTCGACCTGAAGGAGGACGACGTCTTCTGGTGTTCCGCCGACGTTGGGTGGGTCACCGGCCACACGTACATCGCGTACGGCCCCCTCGCAAACGGCGCCACCGTGGTGCTGTTCGAAGGCACGCCCGACTACCCCGGGCGCGACCGCTTCTGGGAGATGATCGAGCGCCACAAGGTTTCGATCTTCTACACCGCACCGACCGCCATCCGGTCGTTCATGCGATGGGGCGATGACCTGCCAGCGAAGCACGACCTGTCGAGCCTGCGCGTCATCGGCACCGTGGGTGAACCAATTAACCCAGAGGCATGGATCTGGTACCAGCAGGTCATCGGCGGCGGACGGTGCCCCATCGTCGACACGTGGTGGCAGACCGAGACCGGTGGGGCAATGATTACGCCCCTCGCTTCGCTGACCACCACCAAGCCCGGGTCCGCGACGTTCGGGTTCCCTGGCATCGACGTGGACGTGGTGGATGAGCAAGGCAACAGCGTGCCAAAGGGCAGCGGGGGCTACCTTGTCGTCCGCCGGCCTTGGCCGGGCATGCTTCGGGGAATCTGGGGTGACGAGAAGCGATTCCACGAGACCTACTGGAGCCGGTTCCCCGGGATGTACTTCGCGGGCGACGGGTGCAAGCGTGACGAGGACGGGTACCTCTGGCTCTTGGGTCGCGTCGACGACGTCCTCAACGTCTCCGCCCACCGCATCGGCACGGCCGAGGTCGAGAGTGCCCTCGTCAGCCACCCGGCCGTCGCGGAGGCTGCGGTAATCGGCATCCCCGACGAGGTGACCGGCCAGGCCATCGCCGCCTTCGTGACGCCACGCATGGGGGTCCACGCGGACGACGCCCTGGCGCAGGAGTTGCGTGCCCAAGTCGCCAAGGTAATCGGCCCAATCGCGCGGCCAAAGATCCTGCGGTTCACTGCGGAGCTGCCCAAGACGCGGAGCGGCAAGATCATGCGACGCCTGCTTCGGGACGTGGCCGAGGGCCGCGTGCTCGGTGACACGACAACGTTGACCGACCCGTCCGTCCTCGCCGACATCCGTTCCCAGTACGAGTCGCAGGAGTCCTGACCACCCATCCCGGTGGCGGGTACCCTTGCGGGGAACCGCCACCGGAAACGCATGCCGATGACCGCCATCGATCACGAAGCAACCGGCACGCTCGCCAATGTGACGCGCAACCTGCCGCGACGCCAATGGCGCGCCGCACGCCACGCCATCGTCGGCATGGGCCTAGCCGCGGTGATGGCCGCCGTCATCGCTTTTCCGGGCGGGGCAGGGGCACAGGCCCAACCGCAACCGGCCGGGCCGACCGCCGTCCCCACCAAGGCACCTCCGCCAAAGTTCACCAACAGCAAGGCATCCCTCGCGCCGGGTGCCACGATGGTCATCACGTGGCGCAACCTGCCGAACCCGTCCGGCTCGGACATGGCAGCGCTCTACCCAGTCGGCGCCCAGATTGACGAGTTCATCACGTGGGCTTACATGGCCACGTGTCGGCAGTCACTCCGGGTGCCAGGCGCGAGTTGGGCAACCGCGTCCTGCACCCTCCAGGTGCCTGACCCGATCATGCCCGGCAACTACGAATGGCGCGTCCTGCGCACGCTGTCGTTCCAGCAGCGCCACGAGGTCTGGCGCTTCCCGGCCTTTGCCGTCACCACGCCGGTCAAGCCGAATGGCAAGCCATACGACACGGCCGTGACGACCAAGGTGACCGCGGTCGTCGGTGGTGACACCCTCCCCGTCCAGTGGAAGGACATTGCCGATCCTACGCTTGGCGACTGGATTGGCCTCTACATGGCCGACGACGAGAGCGACCTCCTGCCGCTCGTCGCGCAACCAACCAGCTGCAACATCGAGGTGCCGCGCGAGATTGAGGCAGGCACCTGCACGCTTGGCGTGCCGTTTGATGCCCTGCCCGGCACATACGAGGTGCGCCTATTCACCATCGCTGACGGGCTGAACCAGCTGTTGGCGACATCTGCACCCATTGAGGTCGGCGCGCCGCCACCTGACGCGACGCCACCGAAGCCGATGTTCACGTTGCGCGCAACACCGACGCCGAAGGCTGCCCCCGCCAGCGACGCAACTGCTGCGCCCTGACCAGGGCGCTTAGCCACGCCACCTGCCCTTGACTGGCCGGTGAGCGGCAGGTCGTCCTCGGTCGGCGCGTCAGCGCGGCCCGTCGGTCACCTCGCGGTATACTGCTCCAATCAGGAGAGGTGCGCCGACGACGGCGTACCCCTGACGCATAGCAAGGCCGGGGCACGGCCAACGACGTCCACCGCCCCCGAACGCAGGGGCATGCGTGGGCGTCTTCCGTTTCTGGTGCAGGCTTCGGGCCAACGGCCCCATGAACCTGTGACTGACGGAACCGTCAGCGCGATCGCCGCGACGGCACCTACCCGTCGGTGGCAACCTCGGCGTCCGGTGGTCAACCGCACGATGCCGCCTTCGCGGCACCCGTGATGCAGCGACGCCAGCCGACCCGCCCGGGGCACGCCCGGCACCCCATACCTTGAAGGACGGAGATCGCGCGATGCTTGAGGAGTCCGCGCGCTTTGCTACGCCCGGCGTTGCTGCCAGCGATGGCAGGACGCCCCCGCCACTCAACCCGCGCGTGCGCTTGGCGCCGAACCACCTCGTGCCCGGTTCCATCGGCCTCTACGACCCGGCCTTCGAACACGATGCGTGCGGCGTCGGCTTTGTCGCGCAGATCGACGGTACGCCAAGCCACCGCATCCTCGAACTCGGCATCCGGGCCGTCGGCAACGTCATGCACCGCGGAGCCGTCGATGCCGATGCCAAGACCGGCGATGGCGCGGGCGTGCTCACCCAGATCCCGCGCACGCTCATCCTGCGCGAGCTTGCCAGCCAAGGCGTGACCGGGATTGACCCGGCCGACCTGGCCGTAGCGATGGTCTTCTTCCCGAACGACCCGCCCGCCCTCGTCGATACGTGCCGACACGTCATCGAAAAGGCGTGTGATCGCCACGGTCTGCGACGCCTGGCGTGGCGCGTCGTGCCGGTCGACCGCAGCGTCCTCGGCGACAAGGCCCTCGCCACCGTCCCCGACATCGAGCAACTCATCCTCGCCCGCCCACTCGGGCAGGATGACAACGACTTCGAGCGCACCCTCTTCCTTACGCGCAAGGAGATTGAGCGCCGCGTCACCAGTGCGGGCATTGGCAGCTTCTACCTGCCCTCAATGTCACGCAGCACGATCTGCTACAAGGGCCTCCTGATCGCGCCCGAGCTACCCCACTTCTACCGCGACCTCACCGATCCCGACTTCGAGACCGCGATCTGCGTCTTCCATCAGCGGTACAGCACCAACACGTTCCCCAATTGGTTCCTGGCGCAACCCTTCCGGATGCTCGCCCACAACGGGGAGATCAACACCCTGCAGGGCAACCGCAACTGGATGGCCGCGCGCGAACCCGAACTGGCATCGCCCCAGTGGCGCGACTCCATCGAGTGGCTCAAGCCGGTCTGCTGGGCCGGCGGCTCCGACTCGACCAGCGTCGATGACGCCCTCGAGATGCTCGAGCGCAGCGGTCGCGACGTCCTGCACTCGATGATGATGCTCGTCCCCGAGGCGTGGGAACACATGCCGGACATGGATCCCGCCCGGCGCGCCTTCTACCAGTACCACGCGTGCCTCATGGAACCGTGGGACGGTCCCGCCGCCCTGTCGTTCACCGATGGCACGATCGCCGCCGCGACCTTGGACCGCAACGGCCTGCGTCCCGCACGCTACAAGATCACGCGCGATGGCATCGTCATCCTCGGGAGCGAGGCCGGCATCGTGCAGGTCGACGACGCCGACTGCGTCGAGAAGGGGCGCCTCGGTCCGGGCGAGATGCTTGCCGTCGACACGGCCGCCGGCCGTGTCCTGCACAACGGCGAGATCAAGGCCAAGTACGCGACGCGACGCCCGTACGGCGAGTGGCTCACGCGCCGCTTTGTCAACCTCGAGACGCGTATCCCCTCCGACCCCGACCTTCGTGCTCTCGCGCCGGCAGTAGGCGACCTACCAGGCGCCCCCACCGCCGAGGAGCTGCCGACCCTGTGGCGCGCGTTCGGCTACACGTTCGAGGACTTGAAGTACGTCCTCGAGCCGATGAGCCAGGACGCCGAGGACAGCAAGTGGTCGATGGGGGACGACACCCCCCTTGCCGTCCTCTCAACCAAGCCGCGCCCGCTTTACGTCTACTTCCGGCAGCGTTTCGCGCAGGTCACCAACCCACCCATCGACCCGTTGCGCGAGGGCGTCGTCATGTCGCTCGACACCTTCCTCGGGCGCCGACACAATCTTCTCGCCGAAACCGAAGGGCACGCGTCCCTCCTTGGCCTGACCACGCCGGTCATGCTCGACGACGAGTTCGACGCCCTCCTGCGCCTGCCCGAATTCCGGGCGGTCGTCCTGGACGCACTCTTCGACCCGACCGGTGGTGAAGCTGCCCTTGATGCGGCCCTCGACCAGTTGTGCGACGCCGCCGTGCAGGCCATCGACGGCGGCGCCTCGATCATCGTCATCACCGACCGCCGTGCCGGGGCCGACCGCGCGCCGATCCCCGCCCTCCTCGCCACCGGCGCGGTGCACCACCACCTCATCCGCGAGAACAAGCGGATGCGCGCCGACATCGTCGTCCAGACCGGTGAAGCGTGGGACATCCATCACCTCGCCTGCCTCGTCGGGTTCGGCGCAGGGGCGGTCCACCCGTACCTCGCCCTCGCCAGCACACGTGCCCTCGTGGGCGAACGTGGCTTCGAGAACCGATCAACGGTCGAACTTGAGGCGAACTTCCGCAAGGCGGCCAACAAGGGCCTCCTGCGGATCATGTCCAAGATGGGCATCACCTCGATCGCAAGCTACCGGGGTGCCCAGATTTTTGAGGCGGTCGGCATCTCCCAACCGGTCGTGGACCGGTGCTTCAACGGCACACCGTCGCGCCTAAGCGGCATCGGCCTCGCCGAGATCGCCGCCGACGCCGCCACGCGCCACGCGGAGGCCTACGAAACGACCGTTGCCGCCGGGCGCCTCCCAAACCTTGGCTTGGTCAACTACCGCAAGGATGGCGAGGTCCATGGCTACAACCGCGTGGCGGTTCTCGCCATGCAGCACGCGTCCAACACTGGCGACTTCGAGGACTACCGCAAGTTCGAGGCCATGGCGAATAGCGGCAACCCTCGCGCCATCCGCGACTTGCTTGAATGGGTCCCGCTTGGCCCTGCTGTTCCCATCGACGAGGTCGAACCGGTTGAGTCCATCCTCCACCGCTTCGGCACGATGGCGATGTCGCTCGGTGCCCTGTCGCCGGAGGCACATCAAACCCTTGCCGTGGCGATGAACCGGATCGGCGCCAAGTCGAACACCGGCGAGGGCGGCGAGGACCCGGATTGGTGGAAGCCGTTCCCCGACGGCCCGTTCAAGGGCGAACGCGCCAACTCCCGCATCAAGCAGGTCGCCAGCGGGCGCTTCGGCGTCACGCCCCAATACCTACAAGAGGCCGAAGAGATCGAGATCAAGATCGCCCAGGGCGCGAAGCCCGGCGAAGGCGGCCAGATCCCGGCCACCAAGGTCACGACCCTCATCGCACGCCTGCGCCACGCCATCCCGGGCATCACCCTCGTCAGCCCGCCGCCACACCACGACATCTACTCGATCGAAGACCTCGCGCAACTCATCTCCGACCTGAAGGTCGCGAACCCGCGCGCCCGTGTCGGCGTCAAACTCGTCTCCGAGACGGGCGTCGGCACCATCGCTGCCGGTGTTGCGAAGGCCTACGCCGACTACATCCAGATCTCCGGCCACGACGGCGGGACCGGCGCGAGCCCGTTATCCAGCATTAAGCACGCCGGTAGCCCGTGGGAGGTCGGCCTCGCCGAAACCCAGCAAGTCCTCGTCCTGAACGGCCTGCGCGGGCGCATCCGCCTCCGGACCGACGGCGGCCTGAAGACCGGGCGAGACATCATCATCGCGGCCTTGATCGGGGCTGAGGAGTTTGGGTTCGGGACGGGCGCCCTCATCGCCATCGGGTGCGACATGGCGCGCCAGTGCCACCTCAATACCTGCCCGACCGGCATCGCCACCCAACGCGCCGACCTTCGCGCCAAGTTCGCCGGGACGCCCGAGCAGGTCATCCACTTCCTCTCGCACATCGCCCAAGACACGCGCGAATTGCTCGCGAAGATGGGTGCCCGCTCCATCGAGGAGATCGTCGGGCGCAGCGGCCTGCTGCGGCAGCGTTACCTGCCGAACCACCCGCGGGCCAACTTGCTCGACCTGACGCCGATCGTCACCGACATCGACCCGAACGGGCGCCACGCCCACCGCAGCGTCCAACCTCGCAACGATCGCCCCGGCGATGTCACCCTCGACGACCTGTTGCGCGATGCCGCCGAACCGGCCCTAGCCGGGATCGACCGCGTCACCCTCAACGTCGAAGTGCACACCGCCTACCGCACCGTTGGTGCCCGACTTTCGGGCGAGATTGCGCGCCGCCACGGCGACGCCGGCCTCCCTGAGGGCACCCTGACGATCAACGCCACCGGGAGTGCCGGCCAGTCGTTCGGCGCCTTCCTCGCGCCCGGCGTCTCCCTCAACCTTGTCGGGGAATCCAACGACTACGTCGGCAAGGGCATGCATGGCGGCACGATCTCCGTCTCACCACCGCCCAACGCCTCGTTCGCGGCTCATCGCACGTCGATCATCGGCAACACCGTCCTCTACGGCGCGACCGGCGGGCGTCTCTTCGTGGCAGGGCGGGCCGGTGAGCGCTTCGCCGTGCGGAACTCCGGGGCGCATGCCGTCGTCGAAGGGGTCGGCGACCACGGGTGCGAGTACATGACCGGCGGCATGGTCGTCGTCCTCGGCGACACCGGCCGGAACTTCGCCGCAGGCATGTCCGCCGGAATCGCCTACGTCCTCGATGAATCCGGCCAGTTCCCCTCCAGGGTGAACCGCGACATGGTCGGACTCGATCGCCTGGAGGCAGGTTCTCCCGGCGAAGCGACAGTTCGGGGCCTCATCGAGGCGCACGTCGCCGCGACGTGCAGCGAACGGGGTGCCGAACTGTTGCGCCAATGGCCGCGCTTCCGATCACAGTTCTGGGTTGTCCTGCCCCATCCACCGCAGATCGACACCACGGCCCTTCCCGCACGAGTGGCCGCCCGGGCGGCGGCCGCTGCCGTGGCATCCCAACCCGTCGCTGCGCCGTAGGGCGATCTTCCCCGCACGGCGAACGCGCGCGGCCCCACCTGTCGCGCGCGTTCGACCACCTCACACCGCATTCCCAGTGGGCTTGGTGCTCGACTGGAGTACGATGGCAGTGATGGTGATCGACGTGCCTGCTTCGCTTACGCACATCGACGACCGCGGCGACGCCCGGATGGTGGATGTCGGCACCAAGCCCGAGACGGCCCGGGAGGCGACCGCACGCGCCACGATCACAATGCGAGCCTCAACGGCGGCGACCATCCGCGATAACGCGATCCCCAAGGGCGACGTCCTGGCGGTCGCGCGCATCGCCGGGATCATGGGCGCGAAGCGAACCCCCGACCTCGTACCGCTCTGCCACCCGATCGCCATCACCGGTGCGGACATCACCTTCACGTGGGACCCGGCCACGGCGGTCGAGCCACCGGCCGCGTCCATCGACGGTAACCATGACGCGAACAGCGCCCATCCCGTGTCGTTGCACGTCCATGCCACCGTTCGAACGGTCGGACGCACCGGCGTCGAGATGGAGGCCCTGACCGCGGTCGCGGCCAGTGCACTGACCATCTATGACATGTGCAAGGCCATCGACCGCGGCATGACGATAGACGGCATGTCGCTCGTTCGCAAGTCAGGAGGCCGCAGTGGAACCTACGAGGCGCCACGATAGCGAGGTTCCGACGGATACGGTGTCGGACACGGCACTGACGCCCGCCATGACCACCGTGCGCGCGCACGGGAGGCCGGAGCGGATCGCCCATGCCATCTCCATGGTGTTCCTGCCCCCGCTCGTCGCCGTCGCCACCTTTTCGGTTGTCAGCATTCACCTCTCTACGTCCAGCCTCGAGGCACTGCTCTACGCGGTTGTGGCCTCCGTCTTCGTGGCGATCCTCCCGGTCGGGTACATCGCTTGGCTCATCCGGCGAGAGGCGATCCACGGCGGCATCGACCTCGAGATGCGACAGGAACGCCAGGCGCCGTACCTGCTCGCCGCCGCCAGCAGTGGCGTCGGCGACGCCGCCTTGTGGGCCGTCGGCGCCCCTGGGTCGATGCTGCTCCTCGCCTCGCTCTACGGTGCCTCAGCAATCGTGATGGCCGTCATCAACCGTCGGTGGAAGATCTCCGCGCACGCGGCGGGGGCCGGAATCGGGGTAGGCGCGATGGTGTCTTCGTTCGGCACCGTCGCCCTGCCTCTCGCAATCCTCCTGCCGGCCGTCTGTTGGGCGCGTGTGCGGATCGACATGCACAGCCGCGCGCAGGTGCTTGCCGGCGCCACCCTCGGCACCCTCACGGGACTGGCCCCGCTCGCCATCCACGGGCTTCACTAGCCGTCAACGTCGCCGGCAGACGTGCCGGTCGGCGCACCCTGAATCTACCCCGCCCTTCCCTTGCCCTTGTGCCTGTATTCCATAAGATGGGATAATGGGGAGATGCAGGAATCCCCCGAAGACCAACCCGCCGCGGACCTGCCTGGCGGGATTGGTGGCGATGGCACCGACGGTCAGGCCGTCGACCCGGAACCCTCCTCCGACGGCTCCGACCCAGGGACGATCGAAGCGGTCCACATCGAGGACCAGATGCGGACCGCGTACCTCGACTACGCGCTCAGCGTCATCGTCGGTCGCGCCTTTCCCGATGCCCGCGACGGACTGAAGCCCGTCCAGCGTCGCGTCCTCTACACGATGCACGAGGAAGGCATCCGCGCCAACACGGCCTACAAGAAGTCGGCGCGCGCCGTCGGCAACGTCATCGCCAAGTACCACCCGCACGGTGAGTCGGCCGTCTACGACGCCCTCGTCCGCATGGCGCAGCCCTTCAGCCTTCGCTACCCCCTCGTCGATGGCCAAGGCAACTTCGGGTCAGTCGACAACGACCCGCCTGCCGCGATGCGCTACACCGAGGCCCGCCTGACTGCGGTCGCCGAGGAACTCCTTGCCGACATCGACAAGGACACGATCGATTTCAACGACAACTTCGACGCGACCGAGAAGGAACCGGCCGTCTTGCCCGGCAAGATGCCGAACCTGCTCCTCAACGGCGCCGAAGGCATCGCCGTCGGCATGGCGACCAAGATCCCGACCCATAACCTCCGGGAGCTCGCCGCCGGCATCACCCATCTCATCGACCACCCGGACGCCGGCGTCGACGACCTGATGCGGTTCATCCCCGGCCCGGACTTCCCCACCGCCGGCTTCATCATCGGGAACCGTGGCATCCGCGAGGCATACGCCACCGGCCGCGGGCGCATCATCATCCGCGCCAAGATCGATGCCGAGGAGACCGACCGAGGCGGCTTCCGCCTGATCGTCACCGAGTTGCCCTACCAAGTCAACAAGGCGACCCTGCAAGAAAAGATCGTCGACCTCGTCAAGGAGAAGAAGCTCGACGGCATCTCCGATCTGCGCGACGAGTCCGACCGGAGGGGCATGCGCCTCGTCATTGAGCTCAAGCGCGACGCACGCGTCGAGGCCGTCCGCAACAACCTCCTCAAGCACACCACCCTCGAGACGTCGTTCAACG
>CAILQO010000205.1 GCA_903836285.1 uncultured Chloroflexota bacterium | reverse complement strand
TCGCGCACACGGGCTTCAGTGCGGACGTCTTTGAGCTGTTCGGCACCGACGCGTCGACCTTTGAGGAAATCGTGCGGACGCATGACACCGACGAGGGCGTCCTTGCCTCGCTGATGGCCATCAAGCACCCGACGGCGGACGAGATTGACGCCTTCAACCTCGAGATGACGACCTACCCGTCGAACGACCCGGCAGGCGTGGCGCGGATGCATGGCCGGATGGCCGCGGCCGGGCACGGCGACCGCACCGACATCGTCACCTCGTTCGACTCATGGGACATTGATGAGGGGCGCGATGTCCCCATCGGTGGGCGCCACGGCGTTCGTCGCTGAGGCTTGTGTGCGACGGCACACGGTAATGATTGCGCGCATGCTGACGTGGGCGTGGTGGGGCGGCACTGCTTCCGGTGCCCTCGTCGCGGTCGTCGTGATCAAGTTGATGGTGCACGACACACTGGTGCCGGCGATTTGGGCACCCGTGAACCTCGGACTGATGCTTGGCGGGTTTTTGGGGTCGCTCCACGGCATCCGCGCCCGGTTCACCCCGGGCCACGCCTTCGACATCCGCCGGGACGTGATCCTCAACGTCGCCATCGGCGTGGTCGGTGGGACGTTCGTGGGGTCGATGGTGTCGGTGGTCGCGACGATCGGTCGCCCCGATGGGATGGAGCCGCTGTTCGACAACCTCGGGCCGATTGTGATGGTCTGGACGATTGTGGGGACCGTCGTCGGCCTCGTGGTCGGGGCGGTGATCGATTTGCTGCGGGCGCGCCGCCGCGGCGTGTAAATCGTCGCTGAACGGCGGTCCCAGCGGGCTGGCGTGTGTGCGCTTGACGACACACCGATCATCTGCTATGTAATACATGCCACTGAACGCGCAGGCGCTTGCCTGTTAATGCTGAAGGAGCATGGCAGTATGGACGATGAGGTTCAGGTCCCTGCAACGCACACCGACGTGTTCCGTTCGACAGTCCGCGGCGCGGAGCCGATCACCACAGTCACCACGAACAGCAGCGACGCGGGCATGTCCTTGGACGTTAACGAGGTGCCGACGTGGGACGAGGAACGGTTTGGTCGCCTCCTTACAGAAGCGGTCGAGAAGGCGTTCGGGAATGCCGATGGCCTGCGTTGGGACGCGAGTTCGTACCTCGACGGAGGGATGAACGGCTCGTCGTGGGAGGCGTACAAGATCCAGGTGTTTTGGGACGGGTCTGACGACAGGCTTGACGGCGACGAGCCGGACGGGGGCGACGGCACAGGGGTGGAAATCCACGCCATCGCACAGGAAGCCGCGGATCGCGCGTGGGACGCAAGGAAGACCTGCGAGCCCGACTTTGGCGCCTGGGTCGAGACGCGCGCCCGAGACCAGGAAGGATGGTCGGGTGAAGGCTCCCTTGAGTGGAGCGACGACGTCTTTTATCTCAACTTGGACTGTCCGGAAGAGTACATTTACAATGTCAAGATCGAGAAATATGATGATGAGACAGTGTGTGTTTCTTTATCCGGAACCTTCACGTCCTACCAAGAGTATCCCTCGCCGGTCATGTCTCGGGAGGCGCACGAGTTCGACGAACGCCGGAAAGAAATGCTCCAACGTGCGGCGAACATAGCGTGGGTGAGGAAGGTGCATGACGGGGCTGGGGACTAGGGCAACCTGCCGCTTGCCGGCGGGGCGAGG
>CAILQO010000204.1 GCA_903836285.1 uncultured Chloroflexota bacterium | reverse complement strand
TGCCGGTGCCCGACGCCGAGACGTATGAAAAGGTCAGCGTGGTAGCGACGGCTACTGGCGATGAGCGATCGATGGTGGTCCCGTCTCCGACTTGGCCGTACGTGTTTTGCCCCCAACACCATGCTTGGCCGGTTGAAGTCAGGGCACAGGTATGGCTGCTCCCGGCGGATATCGATTGGAACGCACGCGCGCCGCTCGTCGCGGTCGGCTCAAGCCGTTGGACCTGCGTGCCGTCACCGAGTTGGCCAGACGCGTTGTTGCCCCAGCAATAGGCGGTGCCGCTGGTCAGGGTCAGGCCACAGGTATGTGCGCCGCCGGCGACTAACACACGAAAGGTCAACCCACCGTTGACGGCGACTGCCCACGTCCGCGTCGTGGTCGTGCCGTCGCCGAGTTGGCCCGATGCATTGGCGCCCCAACAGTACGCCAGTCCGGCCATTGTTAAGCCGCATGTGTGGGCAGGTGGAGGGTAGTCGTTGTTGGCGGTCGTTGTCTCGAGCGCAATCTCGCCGCCGACGACGGCAACGGGAGTCGTGGCCCCAGAGTAGTCTGTTGACCCAAAAGAGTAGTAGTCTGGGTAGGCAGGTCCGTCGCCCAGTTGCCCACTACCGTCATATCCCCAGCAGTAGGCCATTCCCGTCACCGTTAGCGCGCACGCATGACGGTCGCCGGGCGAGATGGAAATAAACGACACGCTACTGTCCACCCTAATCGGTGACGCGCCGCTGGTGGTTCCGCTGCCGTGCGCTGCAATAAAAGCTTTGGCGTTGCTACGCTCGCCCCAGCAGTACGTATCTCCCGAGGTGATCACACCACATGTCTGGTACCTGTGGGCGCTGACCTTGGTGAACACGCGCCCCCCAATGACCGCTACGGGTAGCGTCCGGTCGGTCGCGTGGTCGGACCACTCGTGGATACCGGTACCGTCGCCGAGTTGGCCAGAGAAGTTGCTTCCCCAACAGAAGGCGGCGCCGCCAGTGGTCAGGCCGCAGGTATGCGAATCCCCCGCGGTGAGGCTGGCGAACGAGATGCCCCCACGCACCGTAACCGGCAGGGAACGACGGGGTGCGTGGTCCCAAGCGTCGAAGCCACTGGTGCCGTCGCCAATCTGACCAACATCGTTGCTTCCCCAACACCAGGCGGTGCCAGCGGCGGTGAGGCCGCACGTGTGGAAGCCCCCGGCGGCGAGGCTGGCGAACGACCGGGCACCGAGGACGGCGACCGGTGAGAGGCGGTCGGTGCCGGGGAAGCCGTCGCCGAGTTGGCCACTCACGTTGTCGCCCCAGCACCACGCGGTGCCAGCGGCGGTGAGAGCGCAGGTGTGGAAACTCCCCGCGACGATGCTGGTGAAGGCCGGCGCGCCGGTCACCCTCGTCGGCGAGAGTCGGCTGGTGGTCGTGCCGTCGCCGAGTTGGCCGTCGTCGTTCTGGCCCCAACAGTACGCGAGGCCATCGGTTGAAATTGCACAGGTGTGATAGCTGCCGGCCGTGATGGTCGCGAAGCGCAGGCCGCCGCCGATGGCGACTGGGGCGTTTCGCGAGAAGGTTGTGCCGTCACCGAGTTGCCCTTGGTAGTTCACGCCCCAACAGAAGGCCGTGCCGTTGGCGGTCAGGCCACAGGTGTGGCTACCCCCGGCCGCGATGCTGGCGAACGGGAAGGGTTCGGTCGCCACGACGACGGTTCGCGCCCCGACGGCAGCGTTGGTGCGGACGAGGGCCGACTGGACGGGCGCGGTGGCGATTGGTGGGATGGCGGTCGCTGCGGTCGCGGTCGGTGACGCCTGCGTGAGGGGCGTCGTGGCAGGCGCGATCGTGCCAGACACGGTCGGCGTCGCGATTGAGGGTGGAGTGGAGAGGCTTGGCACCGCGGACGGCGC
>CAILQO010000203.1 GCA_903836285.1 uncultured Chloroflexota bacterium | reverse complement strand
GGTCGCTTCGGGCATCTACGTCGCAAGGCAGACGCCCATACCCACGCCCCCCCAGCCGCGGAACGGCGGAGGGGTTGTGGAGGGGGTCTAGGGGGTACTGAGGGGGAAGGGGACAAGGGGCGTGTCTGGCCCCCATCCGCCCGCGTTCAAACAGCCGTGACCGCAGCGTCCATGCAATCCCCGTCCGCGGCCGCCCTGGGTTTCTTGCGCGCGCTCGGCACCATCCGCGCGCTCCTCGCCGCTTCGGAAGCGACCCCGGTGGTAGCGCGCCTCGGGTGGATTGTCCTGCCCGCAATCGCACTCGTGATCCGGCTCGCGTATGTTGCGACGCTGCCGCCGACGAATGTCGTGACCTTTGAGGCCGACCCGATCACCTATGACCAGATTGCGTTGAACATTCTGTCGGGCAAGGGCTTCTCCGGCGCCTCGTTCTATTACCCACCTGGCTCGGACGTGCCGACCTCCTTCTGGGACCCGCTCTACCCGTACTTCCTTGCCGCGGTGTACTGGGCCTTCGGGCATTCGATCCCGGCTGTCCGTGTCGTGCAAGCCTTTATTGGCGCGACAAGCGTTGCCATGGCGTGGCACGTCGGGCGGCGCCTCGCCGGGCCGGCGGCCGGGCTACTTACCGGCGCAATCCTGGCGGGGTACCCATTCCTGCTGTACTACACCGGTCAGCTGCTGACTGAGACCCTCTTCATCGCCCTGATACTCGCGACCGTCGCCTCGGGAATCGAAGCGATGCGTACCGGACGCCTCACGTGGTTCCTCGGCCTCGGCGTTGCCGGAGGGCTCGCGGCAATGGGGCGGGCCGAGGCGTTCGCTTTCACGCTTGCGTACGTGCCATGGTGCGCGTGGTTCGCACCGAGGCGCGCAGGACGTGCGTGGGCGATCACGCTCGCCGTCGGCTGGCTCGCCGTTGGGGCAACGTTGGCACCGTGGACGATCCGCAATACGGTGCAGTTCGGTCGCCCGATCGTCACCACCACCAAGCTTGGCTACAACCTGTACAAGTACTACCACCCGCAGATGACGTCGGACCAGACTGTGCGTGTCGTGCCGTTTCCCGACATGGAGGGGCTTGACGAACCAGCGCGCGCATCGTTGCTCGAGCGTCTCGGCATTGCCTTCATGCTTGAGGACCCGAGCCGGACCGCACGGTACATGGTGGCGAAGTTCCTGATGCTGTTCAAGCTGGTGCCTTCCAACGACGCGACCCGCGGATACGCACTCGTCAGCCTCCTGAGCTTTGGCGTGCTACTGCCGTTCATGGTTGCCGGCGCTGCGATGGTGCTGATGCGAGGGCGGTCCTGGTGGCCGGTGGCCGGTTACGTCGCGTTCAGCGTCGCCTCAAAGACTGCCGTGTTCGCCGGTATCCGCTTGCGCATGCAGGTTGAGCCATTCCTCGTGCTGTTCGCCGCCGTCGCGATCACCTCACTGATGCAGGGAACAATCGACCGGTTCGCACCCCGGGTGGCGCATCCGGATGTGGTTCCGGGAGGGCGCGGCTGACCCCGTGGCCGATGACGCGCCCCCCTCCAACCCAATCCCCCCAAGCGACACGGGAGAGGGGCGCGCGCACCGCGGCCAAGAGCCTCCCGTCCCAACGAACGGGACCAACGTTCCCCATCAGTTGGGGGATACACCCCACAAACGGCCCCTGCATCAGTGGGTGGGGGGCATGAGTTCTGCGGTCCCGGGCGAACGCAACAGCCCCGCAGCGGGCATGGCCCGCCGCGGAGGACTAGGTCTTCCATCCGGGCTGGCACGTAGCGCTTGGTCGTTGGCATGGCTCGTCTTCGCGACCTTCACTGCACTCTATGCCGCCACCGCTGGGGCCAGCGGGTACAGCGTCGACGGTGACTTCGCGTACCGCCTTGCCCGAGACGTGGTGGACCGGGGACCGGTCGAGGCACTTGGTGCCCAACGCGAGCTCTTGCGCCGGTGGGGCCCCGGCCTGCCGGTCCTTGGCACGCCATTCGTCGCCGCGGGCGAGGCCCTCGCGGGCATCCTGCCCGCGGCAGGTTCGCTGCCGCTCGACGGCCTTCCTGGCGCAGCGGGGACGGTCGTCGCCACGCTTGGCCCGCTCACCCCAATCTCCCGTGACGCCACAAACGGGCCGACCGATAGGGCAATGATTGACCTCCCGATCCCATCGGGCACCGGGCCGATCACGGCGATCACCGTCGTTTCGTCGCTGGCGTTCGCTGGAGGCCTGCCGGACGGAACGGTCGTCGCGAACGTCTCGATGCGGGGTGCCGACGGAATCCCAATCAGTGCGCCCCTCCCGCTGCGTGCCGGCATGGAGACCGCCGAATGGAGTTGGGGAGACCCTGCGCGCCCACCAGTGGCCCATCGCCTCGCACCGGTCGCCGGCAGGTGGGACGGCAACGCCGACGCAAGGCACTACCGGGCAACGTTACCGGTGCCCGAAACGTCCGCAGCCGCGCGAACCCTGCACGTCGAGGCTGTCTCCCCTACCGGTCGCCTGCTCGTAGCCTCGGTCCTGGCCTCGACGACAGGCGGCGTGGTGGCGCTCACCGCCGAATCGACCACCGGAGCCACCACGACCGCCAACCGGATCACCCGCGCGACATTCGGCCTCGCGAACACGGTCCCGGGCGCCACGATCGTCGCCCTGATGATTCCGGTGGCCCGCGCATACGGCGCAACCACCAGGGTAGCCCTCGCGCTTTCGGCCTTGACCGGGCTTGCCACGCTCACGTGGCCGTACGCGCGCCTGGACTTCGCGGAGGGGACTGCCGGGGCGTGCGCGTTCGCGGCGTTCGCGGCACGGCTCGTGGCGGCACGGGCCAACCTGACAGCTCGCCGTGCGGCCGCCCTGAACGTCGCGGCTGGTGCGCTTGCCCTGGGTGCGGGCGTCGCGAAGTACACCTCCCTCTGGTTCGCGCCGCTTGTCGCCATCGACGCGATGCTGCGTCCGGGAGCGCTTTCTCGCCGCCAGGTCGCCGGCCTGTTCCTGGCGCCGGGCACAGCGTTCGCGGTGATGTCAATCGCCACCGGTGCGGTCGCACCTCGCATCATCACCGAGTTGCCTGACGGCCTTGCCCGGGGTTGGCTTGGGTACCCGCTCGAGGCCGGCCTGCCGAGCCTGTTGGTTTCGAGCGGCAAGGGCCTGCTTTGGTACGCACCCCCGGTTGCGCTTGCGGTTGCGGGCACTGCGCAGTTCGTGCGCCAGCACGGCGTCGGTGCATTCCTCCCACTCGCCGCCCCGGCGACATACCTCCTCGTGTTTGGCAGCAAGGGAAACTGGCACGGCGGCGGATGGGGGCCCCGTTACATCGTGCCGATGGTGCCGTTCGCCCTGGTCGCGTCCCTCCCAGTGATCACCCGGGCGCTCGGCGTGCGAAGGCCATGGCGCAACCTCGCGCGAGTCGCGGTAGTGGTGAGCTTCCTCGCGGGCGTCGGCGTCAATGGTCTGGGCGTCCTGAAGCACCCGAACGCCTACACGATCATGTTTCGCGACCACATTGCCCCGCAGCTTCCGGAGTACGGCGCTGCGCAAGGGGGGCCACTGGCACGCACCTACGTCGACTATTTCCGCCAAGCCAAGGCGCCGACCGAGCTCGTGCGCCCGCCTGGTGTCCCAACCGACATCCACGGGACACCCTTGCCTAGTCGTGGCCTCGGCCACCTGATCGACCGGGACAGCCCGCTGATCGTGAAGCTCTGGCCGACACGACCGGCCCGCTTTGCGCTCACCCTGTACTTCTGCAACTACGATGGCCTGCCTGGGGTCCCGCGCCACCAGAACGTGACCGTTCTCGATACCTTCGAGGCGCAGACCGTGCGCGTTGACGACTTCGCCGACGGCGTGTACGCGACGTGGTTAATCGAGGCGGTGCCAGAGGAACCAGTCACCATCGCGGTGCACGACTCCGGACGCGCCTTCCCGGTCCTTTCCGGCATCTTCTTCGATCCCGCTCCCGCTGGTGAGCGACCGCTGCCACACCTGGATCGCACCACCGGCGGCGCATGGGTTGGCCGGTATGGAAGCGAAGGTGCCGTGCTTCCGGCATTCGAGATGGGTCCGCGCGATGCCGGGGCGCTACCGGGCTACATCGACGTCGTCACCGGCGGCACACCCGTGTGGGTCGATACCGGCGAACTCGAGCGTGCTGATGCCGCACTGCTGTACGCCCCCGGATTCAGCCCCATCGCCGCACACGCATGGTTGCTCGGCAACGACCTCCTTGCCGCCGTGTTCCCCGCCGACACTGCACTGCGACAGAAGGCACTCGCGTCGCCCCCGTGGCGGTACGTCCACGGTCTCGAAATCCACAGCCCGCACCCTGAGTACGGCCTCGGTATCGACCTCTGGCCGCTGACGATGCGTGACTGGTTCGCGAGCTGGCCCGGCGTGATGGCAACCGTATGGGCGGTTGAAGGCTTGCTCATCCTGACCGCACTCGGCGGAGCGGTCGGTCTCGCCGTTGCCTGGGACAGGGACCCCCTCCCCAACCCCGACCCCCCGGCGCGGCAGGGAGGAGGGACGACGACATGCGACACCGCGCAAAGAGACAGATGGCGCACAGACGAACGAGCGCAGAGGGTGGAAACGGGGAAAGAGGGAAAGGAACTACCGCTCGAAACTCTGACCCCGCCAGCAGGCGACGAAGGAGCAAACGGTGGCCCCCGGTAATGGAAGGCCTAGGAGGCACGAGGGCATCCGGTGGGAAAATGAGAAACGGGGGAATACATCCTCCGACGGAGGCGTTGCGCCACAGATGGCGAAGGGCGAGACGTGACCCGGTGGTGGACGGGCCTCGACCCCGGTTCCTTGCTCGCGATCCTCGCCCTCGCGACGTACCTCACCACGGCCGGTGGGCACGCGTACAGCACTGACGGCACCTTTGCGTATGAGATGGCGAAGAGCGCCGTCCTCGACCCTGAGCACCAGTACTGGGGGCGCTTCCGCAGCGCGTTCGCACGGTGGGGGGTCGGGATGCCGGCCTTCGCGCAACCGTTCGTGCTCGGAGGGGCCGCGCTCGGGACCCTGGCACCGGAACGCGACGACATCGTGGTCGATGGCCGGCGCCTCCGTGTCGAGACGTGGCCGGAGGTGCGGGCAGGGCAGGTCTCGGCGTTCGCGTTGCCGGGCGCGGTTGCGCGTGGCGACCTCGTCCGGTCGATCACGGTGGTCAGCTCCCTGGCGAACGCCCCCACCGTCGCCGATCGCTCAACCGTGGCCGAACTCCAGCTCACCGGACCGTCCGGGACGACCAGTGTGCCGATCCGCGCCGGTGTCGAGACCTCGGAGTGGGCGTGGGACCGGCCCGACGTGCGCGGCACCGTTGCCCATCGGCGCGCCGACGTGGCGGGTCACTGGGTCGGCCAACCTCGCGGGAACCTCTATGTCGCGCGCCTGCGGGTCGACCCGCCGCAACAGGTGAGTGCATGGGGCGCACGCGGCAGCGAGGCGCTCGGGGCATCCGGCACGTGGGAGGTCCGCGCGGCATCGTTCGAGGTGGAGGACCACCCCGACGCGAGTGCCGGAGGCGGCGGGGCACCCGCGGACCGGGAGACCAGCACCTGGCACGATGCCCGCACAGGCGACAGGATCTGGTCCGAACGCCAATCGCGAGACTTCTGGGCGCAACTCGGGTTTGCCATGGCGAACGCCGTCGCAACGGCGCTCTCGGTGCTGATGGTCTGGCGGGTTGGGGGCCACCTCGGGTTCCGCGAACCGGTCCGACTGGTCACCGCGGCGGGCTACGCGTTCGGCACGATCGCCTGGCCCTATGCGAAGTTCGACTTCAGCGAACCGCTGGCGGCCTTGGCGATCCTCGTCGCCGCCGACGCGACCTACCGCGCGTTCCCGAACAGGGAATCCCCTGCCCTGTCCCGCGGCGAGGCAGGGCAACCCCCTCCAATCCCAACGCCCCCTTCATCCCCAAAGCCCCCTCCGTTCAGCGGTTCGCCATTGCGACGGGAGCGTGGCGACGCCGCCCTCGAACCGACCCCCCCCGCGCGGCAGGCGAGGAACGAGCATGCGACACCGCGCGGCATGGCATGGAAGCAGGGCGAGGAACGAACCATGCGACACGGCGCCCATGGCGACGGAAGCAGGGCGAGGAACGAACCATGCGACACGGCGCCCAACCCCGGAAGGCGAACGGAAGGAGCAGGCGGTGGGAACCATGAACGCACGGAGCGGGGCGTGTCCAAGTACCGCGATTGGCACACGGTTGCGGTCGTGGTTGTCGCGTGCCTGGTGGCTATCGCCACGAAGTACGCGGCGGCGTTCGCGGTCGCGGCGCTCGCAATCGAGGGGATAGCCGTCGCCCGTCCCTGGGCGAGCCCACCGGCGCAACGGCGGCGCATCCTTGCCCTCGGGTCCGCCGTGGCCGCCCCGTTCGCCGTCGGCGGCGCGATCGCGCTCGCGATGCTCCTGCGCACCACCGGCGAGGTGCCGATCCTGCTCACCTCCGGCCTGGATCGGCTTCGGGACGACTGGTTCACGCTCCCCCTCTGGACGGGGCTCCGCGGGCTCCTCACGAGCAGCGGCAAGGGATTGTTCGTCCACGCGCCGTGGCTGCTCCTGGCGCCTGCGGGAATGGCAATGCATGTCGCCCGAGTTAGGCACCACGGCGCCGCTGGGCTGGTGATGCTCGTGGCGTATCCCGCCCTCACCGTCGTGGCGTACGCGCAGAAGCTCGTCTGGCACGGGGGCGCGTGGGGACCCCGGTACCTTGTGCTGGCCCTGCCGTGGATCGCCCTGGCGTGTTCCCCTGTGATCGAATGGGCGCTGGCCCGTCGCGCACGTCGTGCGGCGTTGGCGACCCTGGGCGTCATCTCCGTTGCGGTGCAACTGCTCGCAATCGCGAAGCACCCGGAGCAGTTCACGGCGATCGCGCGTCGCCACGTGCTCGCCGCCTTGCCTCGGTTCGGTGCTGACCTCGGCGGTCGCGACTACTGGGACGCCCGAGGGGGCGAGCTGCTCGGGCGTGCACTGCGTGACGAGGCGTCCGGTACCGCCCGTGCCCGAAGCCTTGGCTACCTGTGGGGCTTCCCCGATGCCAGTGCGACGATCCGCTTCCGGGAGGCTCGGGAGATCCAGCTGGGCCTGTACGCGGTCGACTGGGATCGCCGGTCGCGCACCCAGGCCGTGACCATCGAGGATGCCGTCGGCACGCGCACGATCGACCTCGGACCGGAGATGGCATCCGGCGCCTGGGTCTTGACGACGGTGAGGGGCGCGCCGGGGCAAGCGGTGACGATCCGGCTTCGGCAGACCGGGCCGGACACCGCCGTCCTCTCGGCCATCACGTTCGACGCGCCCTTGCCTGCGGGACCGAGTGGGCGTGACCCGCGGGCAGTACGCCTCGATCGCGAGACCGCGGGAGACTGGCCCGGCAGGTACGGGGCCGACGGCCGCATCTTCCCGGCGTTCCGCAGCTTCAACATCGACGAGGTCCGCCTGCCCCCGTACGTGGAGGGGTACGACCTCGACCACGTCGGCGACCGCCCGAACCCGACGATCCATGTGGAGATTGCCGAGGACGACCTCCTCGACACGGCAATCCTGTACGCCCCCCCCTTCGCCCCCCTGCTCGGCAACGCGTGGCTGGTCGCCGCCGACCTGCTGCACCTGCTCGCACCGGGGCGCCCGGACCTTGCCGACGGCGTCCTGATGCGCCCGCCATGGCGGTGGTTCGGCATCGACGCGCCCCGCCTCGATCACCCGGAGTACGGCCTCGGCCTCGACTTCTGGCCGACGCTGATCTGGACGAACTACGCCTCGCATCGTGGCGTGATCGCCGTCGCGGCCGTCGCGCTGGTCGCGATGGAGGGTGTCGCCGTGGTGGCGCTGGCACGCCTCCTCGACGTGGCGGGCACGACGCCGCGGGTCGGCGCACGCTCGGTAATCGCCCTCGCCATGGCATTCGTCGCATACGACGCCTTGATGGTGCTGCCGTGACGTCGCCGCCTCCGCTGCCTCTCGAGAGAAGCCCCCTCCCGAACGAAGGCCCCCTCCCCAACCCCTCTCCCGTTGCGACGGGAGAGGGGCTATCCGACCGCGCCCCCGTTGCGACGGGAGAGGGGCTGCGTACCTCCACGCTCCCCCTGGTGGTCCTTGGCGCCCTCGCAATCCTGCACCTGTGGCCGGTCGCAGGGCCGAACCGGCTCCCGCAGAACCTGGACCTGATGCTGCAGTACGTGCCGAACGCGGCGCACCTCGCACGCGGCCTTGCGCAGCTCACCATCCCGCTCTGGAACCCGTGGCAAGGGGGTGGCCTCCCGTTTGCTGCCAACCCGGGCACGGGCGCGTGGTATCCGCCCTCGTGGCTCCTGCTCTCGGCGTTGCCGCTCTGGGACGCTGTGCGGGCAAGCTTGTGGTTGCATCTGGCGATCGCGATTGCGGGGACGTGGCGATGCCTGCGCGGCCCCATGCGAGCGACGGCGCACGGGGCCCTCGTTGGCACGCTTGCGTTCGCGCTGTCACCGTGGTTGCCGGGCCTCACGGGCATGCCGGTCGTGCTGACCAGCCTCGCGTGGATGCCGTGGGTCATCGACGCGGGCCTGCGCCTTGGGCGCGGACCGAGGGTTGCTCCGCGCACCATCACCATCCTTGCGGTCGTGACGGCCGCGCAGGTCGCGAGCGGGTGGCCGGCCGGGGCCTACCTGTCGTGGCTCGTCCTCGGCGCGGCGACGGTGCTGCGCGCAGGGCAGACGATCACTGCGCCAGCGCTAGAGGAGCCCCGCGAGGCACGGAGAGAGAAAACCCCCTCCCCAACCCCGCCCCCGGATAGAGAAAACCCCCTCCCCAACCCCTCCCCCGTTGCGACGGGAGAGGGGCGAGTACGACCCCAACCCCTCCCCCGTCGCGACGGGAGAGGGGCTATCCACGCGACCCCGCCCCCGTTACGACGGGCGAATACATCCTCCTACGGAGGCGCAAGCTACTGGATACCTACG